>CALYTA010000208.1 GCA_945486175.1 uncultured Clostridia bacterium
GACAAAACCCAAAAAATCATGCGATGTACGCCTGTTTTTATGCCGATTTTTGTGCATTTTTGATTTTTCGGCGCAAAAAAAATCCTTGCTTCTTTCGTTTTTTGCTGTGCACATGTGAAAAGAGGCTATCGAAATCGCGAAATCAGAAAGGATGTTACTATGTATTTGTCAATCGGTCTGTGCGGTGCACTGGGCGCTGTCTGCCGGTACGCCATTTCCTGCTGGGTTGGAACGCATCCGTTCCCGCTTTCCACCCTCGCAGTCAATTTGGCCGGCTGCTTTGCGCTCGCACTGGCCGGCAATCTGCCGGGTGTGCCACAGAAGGTCAGAACAGCTGTCGGCACGGGCTTTGTCGGCGCATTCACCACGTTCTCGACATTTTCAAAGGAAAACGCTGCGCTGCTGCTCGGACAGAGCTATGTCCTGCTCGCTCTGAACATCGCAGCCAGCGTGCTCGGCGGCCTGATTGCCGCCTATGCAGGCACACACTGCGGCAGGATGCTGTGCGCACGCGCGCGGGAGGAACAGAAATGACGCTGGTATCCATGCTCTCTGTCGCACTGGGCGGCGGCATGGGCGCTGTCTGCCGCGCCGCCTGTTCCAATTTCGTAAAATCCCGCTGGCATAGCAGCTTCCCGCTCGCCACATTCTGCATCAATATGCTTGGCAGCTTTGCCCTCGGGCTTTTGGGCGCGATGTGCCTGTCTGCATCGCTGCAAGCACTGCTGGGCACCGGCTTTCTCGGCGGTTTTACGACATTTTCCACCCTGCATGTGGAAGCGCTTGCCCTCCTGCGCGGTGAGAAACCTTCCATCGGCATATGGTATCTGTGCGCAAGCTATTTCTGCGGTATAACCGCAGCTGTTGCCGGGCTTGCACTGGGCATGCAATGCCTGTGAATTGCTGTCAGTAGAAAATTTCTTCCAGCATCAGGCCGTGCGGCGGCATGGTAATGCCCGCCTGCTGGCGGTCAAGGCTGTCCAAAATATCCGGCATGGACTGCGGCGTGCGCTTTCCCTCGCCCACTTCCACGAGTGTTCCCACAAGAATGCGCACCATATTATAGAGGAAACCTGTACCCTGCACGGAAATCCACAGCTCATTTCCTTTTCGTTCGATTTCCAGCGCAGTAATCGTGCGCACAGTGGATTTCTTAAACCGTTTGTTGACGGAGGAAAACGCGCGGAAATCGTGTGTTCCAATCAAATATGCTGCCGCCTCGCGCATCGTGTTCTCATCCAGCCGGTTTTCCCACGCGCACACATAGCCGCGCGTGAACACATCCGGCACACCGCCATCGCACAGACGGTAGCAATAGCGCTTTCCCTTTGCGTTCAGGCGCGCATGAAACCGCTCCGGCATTTCCACACATGCGGTCACAGCAATATCCGCCGGGAGGTATTCATTCAGGTACGCCATGATTTCCCCAGCGGTTTTGTCGGTATTCAGCTTCACATTTGCGGCCTGTGCCCGCGCGTGTACGCCTGCATCCGTGCGGCCTGCGCCGTTAATCTCCACGGCATGCCCTGTCATACGGCTCAGAATCTGCTCAATTTTTCCCTGTACGGTTTTGTCCGTATTTCCCTGCCGCTGCCAGCCGCTGTATCTTCTGCCGTCATACTGTATGGTCAATCGAAAATTTTTCATTTCAGTTCTCCTTTTGTGTTCTGCCTGTCCTCATTGTATCATATCATAAAACGGATATCCTGCAACAGGGAACTGTTTCGGCATACGCACCGAGTAGTAATTTTTTATCCGTCACGCCTGCATGTTTCTTCCTTTATGTTATTTAAAGTAGCAATTTACAAAATCTTAACAAATTTTTTGAATTTTTCTTGAAATCATCCTGCAAATACGGTATGATAAGAATAACCTACTAAGTGCATGACTGCAGACAGACAATGGCGTCTCGTTCCCGCTATTCGTATGTCTGCATTTTTTGTACGTGTATGAAGGGAGTTAACAAAAACTATGGAAACATTTTCAAACATTGTCTCCGCTGTGGACAGCTTTGTCTGGGGTCCGGTCATGCTGGTTCTTCTGGTCGGCACCGGTATTTTCCTGACTGTCCGCATCGGTTTCCGCACCTGGCTCAATCTTCCCTATGCACTGAAATCCGTCCTGAGCAAGGAAGCCAGAACGACAAACCGCGGTACCGGTGATATTTCACCGTTCGCTGCACTGATGACGGCACTCGCCGCAACCATCGGTACCGGCAACATCGTCGGCGTTGCAACCGCTCTTGTCAGCGGCGGCCCGGGCGCGCTGGTCTGGATGGAAATTTCCGCAATCTTCGGCCTCACCAGCAAGTTCTCCGAGTGTATGCTCGCCATCAAATACCGTACAGTAAACGATCAGGGCGAAATGCTCGGCGGCCCGATGACCACGATGAAGCGCGGCTTCAAGAACAAGACCGTTGGCGCTGTTCTGGCCATGCTGTTCGCAATCTTCGCTGTCATCGCATCGTTTGGCATTGGCAACATGACGCAGGCAAACTCTATCTCCTCCGCCCTGAACAATACCTTCTCCGTTCCGACCTGGGTTACCGGTGCAATCATCACCGTTCTGGTTCTGGTCATCCTGCTCGGCGGTATCACTCGCCTGTCCAAGGTTTCTTCCGTTATCGTACCGGTTATGGCGGTCTTCTACCTGATTTTCGGTATCATTGTTATCCTCGGCAATATCACCGAGCTTCCGGCAGCCATTGTCCTGATGTTTAAATGTGCCTTTACCCCGGGCGCTGTCACCGGCGGAGTACTCGGCACCATTGTTTCCGGCATGATGAATTCCATGCGTTTCGGCGTTGCCCGCGGCGTATTCTCCAATGAGGCCGGCATGGGCTCCGCAGCCATCACCGCAGCAGCTGCCACCACTGATGATCCAGTCCGTCAGGGCTATATCAACATGACGGGCACCTTCTTCGATACCATCGTCATCTGCACCGTCACTGGCCTTGCAATTTGCAGCTCCGGTGTTCTGGGCACAATTGATCCGTCTACCGGCGAACTGCTCACCGGTTCTTCCCTGACGATCGCAGCCTTTGAGTCTGTTCTGGGTACCTTCGGCGGCTGGATGGTCACCATCGGCATTGTCCTGTTCGCCTTCTCCACCATCCTTGGCTGGGAGTACCACGGCGAAAAGGCTCTGGAATACATCGTCAAAAAGCCGTCCATCTGCATGGCTTACCGTGTAATCTTTGCACTCGTTGCTTTTGTCGGTGCGACGACTTCCCTCGATCTGGTCTGGAACCTGTCTGATATTGCAAATGCACTGATGGCAATTCCAAACCTGATCTCCCTGCTCGCACTGTCCGGCGTAATCGCCAAGGAGGTCAAGCGCTTCCAGCCGACCATCGATGCGGAGCGCGCATCCAAAAAGGCCGCAAAGACAAGATAAACAGCCTCCTCAGGAACGACATCTGCCCTTCCCCGCATCCACGGGGAAGGGTTTTCTTGTTCTCCC
>CALYTA010000209.1 GCA_945486175.1 uncultured Clostridia bacterium
CCGCACCTCCTATCGCGGTGTTTTTGTGCCATTTTCACTATTATATCATCCAAATAACGCCTTGTAAAGCAAAATTGCACAATCCCTTTCTTCCATGGCATTCACCACGTTTTTTGAAAAAACGCGGCAGCTTTATTCCACACACAGAAAAAAGCCGTCCTGCTTTCGCAGGACGGCCTTGTCGTTTTCTGTATTGTTCCGATATCAGCTCTTCGGGTAGTTGGTCGCATGCAGGACACAGATTCCATCGCTGTTGCGGCTCGCCCATGCGCCGTATTTGACATAGCGCACGCTGACCTCATTCGGGCCCGTCCAGTTTGCGTCATATACGGTAAACCCGTCGCTGTCACGGGAAACAAAGACCATCGTATGCATCTTCGGGGAATCCATCTGGAGAATATCGCCCGGCTTTGCCTTGCTGATCAGTGTCTTGATGCTGCTCGCAGAATAAGACGAAGAACGGGCTGTAACGGTATAGAGCTTCCCATCTGCCGAGCTCTTCGCGCTGCCGTCATAATTCCACTTCGCAGTGTCGCCATACATGCGGTAAAATACTTCACGGCCAAAGCCCATGCACTGGCCTGCGCCGCCGAACGAATAACCGCTGCCGAGGCTCTTGCCATCCGGATAAAGCTTCATAATCGACTTCAGCTTTGCCGTTGCCGCCGCAGTGTCCTCACTGTTGTCGGACAGCTTCCACTGCTGGGAGGTCGCGCCAGTGTAAGCACACAGGCGAACGTCGCCATTGCCCGACTCGGTCAGCGCCATATCCGGATTCGCCTTGAGCCGGATTTCATAGGCACCGCTTGACAGCTTCTTCGCGACAAAATCCTGGCAATCCGTGCCGTTTGCCGTCCACAGGATGATATCAGCACCGCTGCTCGGATTGGCATCCACTGCCAGCGAATTCTTCGACGCGCTGAGAATGCGGAAGCTGCCGTCGCTGTTTTTCTGAATGCTGAACAGCTGGGTGGTGGAATTGGCATCGCCCGTGACATAAATGTCGGACTGTTTGCTGATCGGGTTTGCTGTCATGACCTTGCCGCTGCCGACATTGTGCAGCTCATACTTGCCGGTAGGCAGTGCCGTATAGCCGGAGGTATTCGCCTGCTGCGTGCTGCCGCTGGCCTTATAGGTCTTGCCGAAGGTGAGGTTTTCTTCCTTCGCCTGCTCTGCTGTGATGACACCGTTGGCAATCAGCTTGTCAGCCAGTGTGCAATTGCTGTTCTTGAGCTTTGTGCTCAGCGCAAGATAGGAAATTTCCATGATCTCCTGGCGGCGGAATGGCTCATTCAGCCACTTGTCCGCCTGCTTGCGGGTGCACAGTCCGATTTCAACTGTCTTGTCGAGCGCTGCCGACCAGGTGAAATCAGAGGTATCATATCCCAGCGCACGCAGCATAAAGGTTGCATACGCCTGCGGGGTAACGGCATCAGACGAGCCAAACTGTGTCTCGCTGTAGCCGGATGTATAGCTGCGGTATACGCCGTAGCCTGCAAAATTCGCAAACCAGTCCGGAATATCGCGGAAGGTATACGAATAGCTCACGGCAGTCGCTGCGCTGCGCTCACCCAGCAGGGAGATAAACAGCGTCAGGGCTTCCGAACGGGAGCCTGTCTTCTCGAGCATCAGGTCGCCGTCCTCTCCGCCCGCCACCAGGCCGAGGCGCTGGAGCGCATAGCCGCTGTCAGACAGATCTGTTGTGCTGCTCTGCGCGCCGTCAAACAGGCTGGAGACAATGGTCTCACTGTCAAATGCCAGTGCCTGGGCACCCGCGGAAAGCATCATGGAACCGCACAGAACGGCGGACAGGATTCTTTTTTTATGTTTACGCAAGTGAAAGTTCAATGGATGTCCTCCTGTTGTTTTCCTTGTTACCATCTTGTTACCTTTTATAGTATACCATAAAAAAAGCCGTTTGTGTTACCATTTTGTAATTGTTGTAATCTTTCTGTAATCCTTACAAAATTGTCCGTGGAATTTTATTCACTTTTCACGAAATTTTCTGCCATTTTTTGCCGAAATCATCGGTTGCCACCCGCTTTTCCGCTTCAAACAGGATTACAGCTCCACAAAATTCTGTCGAAAAAGGGTTCCTTCTCCGCCTGTAATCCAGTATAATAGAAAAGGCAGTTTCCCGCGGCACCTGTGCTGCGGCTGAAAAGAAAGGGAGGTTCTCCGTGAGTGTTATTGACGTCAACGGCCTGACCTGTGATTACGGGCGCGGCCGTGGTATATTTGACTTGCATTTTACTGTGGAGCCCGGCGAGGTGTTCGGCTTTCTCGGCCCGAATGCTTCCGGCAAAACCACAACCATCCGGCACCTGATGGGCTTTGTCAAGCCCGCATCCGGTACGTGCCAGATTGAAGGGCGCGACTGCTTTGAATCTGCCGCTGTGATTCAGGAAACACTCGGTTATCTGCCGGGTGATATCAGCCTGTTTTCCGATATGAGCGGCAAAGCATTTCTGTCCTTCATGGCAAAATACCGCGGCATGAAAACCATGGGGCGCACCAAAGAACTCATCGACCGTTTTGAGCTGGATGTGCGCCAGCCCATCCGCCGCATGTCCAAGGGCGCAAAGCAGAAGCTGGCACTCGTCTGTGCGTTCATGCATGACCCGAGCATCCTGATTCTGGACGAGCCGACCGCAAGCCTCGACCTGCTCATGCAGCATACCTTTATTGACCTCATTCTGGAGGAAAAGAAAAAGGGCAAGACCATCCTCATGTCGTCCCACCGCTTCAGCGAGGTGGAAAAAACCTGTGACCGCATCGGCATCCTGAAAAACGGACATCTGAAAACGGTCTCCTCGCTGGATGAGCTGCGCCAGACCGAGCGCCGCGTTTATATTGTCACGCTGGAAAACGAGGAAGCCGCACAGGCGCTCCAGCACGAAAACATCAGTGTCATTGAAGCGGAGGGACGCATGCTGAAAATCGCCGTCTACCGTGATCTTCGCAGCCTGCTCTCTATTCTCGTCAATTATCCGGTCATGACGCTGGACAACGTCGGCCAGAGCCTGGAGGAAATTTTCCTGCATTATTATGGAGGTGAGGACGAATGAATTTCCCTCTGTTCCGATACAGCTGCAAGCGTGCCTTTCCGATGTGGCTCGTGTTTACCGCACTGATGAGCGTATATGCCTTTGCCGTCGTGCGCATGTACGACCCGGAGGCAGGCGCCGCACTGGCTGACCTGGCCAAATCCCTGCCGCAGACCATGACTGTGCTCGGCATGGCGGAATACGGCAATACCTTTACGGCGTTTATCGTCAATTACCTGTACGGCATGCTGATGCTGGCGCTGCCGATGCTGTTTACCATTATCCTGTCAACCCAGCTGATGGCGCGGCATATCGCGCGCGGCACGATGTCCTATCTGCTGGCATCCCCCAATTCCCGCAAAAAGATTGCGGCGACACAGCGCAATGTACTGGTTTTCTATCTGTTCCTCAT
>CALYTA010000210.1 GCA_945486175.1 uncultured Clostridia bacterium
CGATGCGTTCTATCTCCCCGCTTTTCTCGAACGCATGCTTGAGGAGGTGGAGTGATGCTTTCTCCCAATATAGAGACCTTTCTCGGCTGTGATGCGGACTATGCATCCGCTGATCTCGTGCTGTTCGGTGCTCCATTTGATTCCACCACCAGTTACCGTCCGGGCGCACGCTTCGGTCCGTCCGCAATGCGGCATGAGAGCTTTGGTCTGGAGACCTACAGCCCCTATCAGGACACCGATCTGACCGATTTTTCGATTTTTGACAGCGGGGATCTCGAACTGTGCTTCGGCAGCAGTGAGCTGGCACTGGATGCCATTCAGGAGCGGGCAGAGACCATTCTTTCGGACGGCAAGCTGCCGCTGCTGATCGGCGGCGAACATCTGGTCACACTCGGCGCAGTGCGTGCGGCGTTGAACCACTTCCCTGATTTACATATGATCCACTTTGACGCACATGCAGATTTGCGTCAGGAATATCTCGGTGTACAGCTCAGCCATGCCTGTGTTCTGCGCCGCTGTCATGACCTGGTGGGCGACGGACGCATTCATCAGTTCTGCATCCGCAGCGGTGACCGTGAGGAATTCCGGTTTGCCAATGCACACACGGACATGCATAAATTTTCATTTGACGGGCTGGAAGAGGTCGTTCAAGCGCTGCTCAACGACGGTACGCCGGTATATTTCACCATCGACCTCGACTGTCTGGACCCGTCCTGCTTTCCCGGCACCGGCACGCCGGAGGCGGGCGGCGTAGATTTCCCTTCCCTGCTGCGCGCCATTCAACTGGTCAGCCGCACGAATGTCGTTGCAGCGGATGTCAATGAGCTTGCGCCGATGCTCGATACATCCGGCGCATCCACTGCGCTGGCATGCAAGGTTCTGCGCGAGCTGATGCTCGCCCTCGAACGCAATCGGAACAAATAACCACTTCATATTCTGCCAAAAAGGAGATAAAACATGAGCAAGGTTCTTATCATCGGCTGTGGCGGCGTTGCATCCGTCGCCATCCACAAGTGCTGTCAGGTCAGCGACGTATTTACGGAAATCTGTATTGCCAGCCGCACCAAATCCAAGTGCGACAAGCTGGCGGCAGAGCTTGCCCCTACCACCTCTACTAAAATCACCACCGCACAGGTCGACGCGGACAACACCGACGAGGTCATTGCACTCATTCGCTCCTATCAGCCGGAGCTTGTCATGAACATCGCCCTGCCCTATCAGGATCTGACCATCATGGATGCCTGCCTTGCCTGCGGGGTCAATTATATGGATACAGCCAACTATGAGCCGGAGGACACAGATGATCCTGAATGGCGTAAGATTTACGAAGCGCGTTGTGAAAAAGAAGGATTTTCCGCTTATTTTGACTACAGCTGGCAGTGGGCATACCGCGAAAAGTTCGAAAAAGCCGGGCTGACCGCCCTGCTCGGCAGCGGCTTTGACCCCGGCGTCACACAGGCATATTGTGCCTATGCTGCAAAGCATGAATTTGACCAGATTGACACCATCGATATCCTCGACTGTAACGGCGGCGACCATGGCTATCCGTTTGCCACCAACTTTAACCCGGAGATCAACCTGCGCGAAGTGTCTGCGCCGGGCAGCTACTGGGAAGATGGACATTGGGTGGAAATCCCCGCGATGAGCATCAAGCGCGAATATGATTTTGACCAGGTGGGACATAAGGACATGTATCTGCTGCACCACGAGGAAATTGAATCGCTGGCGCAGAATATCCCCGGTGTCAAGCGCATCCGCTTCTTTATGACATTTGGTCAGAGCTATCTCGACCACATGCGTTGCCTGGAAAATGTCGGCATGCTGTCCACGACACCGATTTTGTTTGAGGGCAAAGAAATTGTTCCGATTCAGTTCCTCAAGGCACTGCTTCCCGACCCGGCCACGCTTGGCCCGCGCACCAAGGGCAAGACCAATATCGGCTGTATTTTCACCGGAAAAAAGGACGGCAAGGACAAGACCTACTATATCTATAACATCTGCGACCACGAAACCTGCTACAAGGAAGTCGGCTCGCAGGCAGTCTCGTATACCACTGGCGTTCCGGCAATGTGCGGCGCGCTTATGCTGCTGACCGGAAAGTGGAATAAACCCCGCGTTTATACGGTCGAAGAATTTGATCCCGATCCGTATTTGGACGCGCTGGACAAATACGGACTGCCGCGCAGCGAAAGCTATGCGCCGGTGCTGGTGGACTGATGCAGAACAGAGATACACGTCCGCCGTTTGCCGGTCTGTCCGGTCTGGATGTCACACAGCTGTTTGCAGATCTCCCGACGCCGTGCTATGTGCTGGATGAAGCACAGCTGCTGCGCAACGGTGAGATTCTGCGCGGCGTACAGCAGCGTACCGGCTGCCGCATCCTGCTCGCACAAAAGGCGTTTTCCAACTTCCCGCTGTATCCCCTGCTTGCGCCATATCTGTGCGGCACAGAAGCAAGCGGATTATATGAAGCACGGCTTGGCAAAGAGGAAATGCCGCAGGGTGAGGTGCATGTTTTCTGCGGCGCATACCGCGAGCGGGAATTTCCCGAGCTGCTGCAATACGCCGATCATATCGTATTCAACTCCCCGCGCCAGCTGGAAAAGTTCGGCACGCGCGCCAAAGCCGCAGGAAAAAGCATTGGTTTGCGCATCAACCCGGAATGCTCCACGCAGGAGGGACATGAAATCTATGATCCCTGCGCACCGGGCAGCAGGCTGGGCACCACGCGCGCGCAGTGGGATGCCGCAATGACACCGGAATTATTTGGCCTGCTGGATGGATTGCATTTTCATACCCTGTGTGAGCAGGATTCCGACGCGCTGGAGATAACGCTGGATGCTGTTGAACAGAAATTCGGCGAGTTCCTGCCGGATATGAGTTGGGTCAATTTCGGCGGCGGGCATCATATCACACGGCCGGATTACGATATCCGGCGGCTGGAACGTCTGATTGTCCGCACGCGCGAGCGCTATGGTGTTACGGTTTATCTCGAGCCGGGAGAAGCGTGCGCACTCAATGCCGGATATCTGGTCACGGAAGTCCTTGATGTCCTGCAAAACGGAACCGTTCATCCGGTTATTCTGGACATGTCAGCTGCGTGCCACACACCGGATGTCATTGAAATGCCATATCGGCCGCCACTCTATAATGCAGACGATGCAGGTGTCCGTATGCACACATATCGTCTGGGCGGCCCGACCTGTCTGGCGGGCGATGTGATCGGCGATTACAGCTTTGCCACACCGCTCCGGGAAGGCGACCGCCTGATTTTCGGAGATATGGCAATTTACACCACCTGCAAAAACAACACCTTTAACGGTATGCCGCTGCCGGATATCTGGCTGCTGCATGCTGATCGGACACTGGACCGGCTTGTATTCTTTGGATATGATGAGTTCAAAGGCCGCCTGGGATAAACTGCATAAAACACGCCGGATTGGACA
>CALYTA010000211.1 GCA_945486175.1 uncultured Clostridia bacterium
GTCCGGCACATGACACACATACCGCGCTGTTTGCACTCCAGCACAGAGGGCAGGAGGCGTGCGGCATCGCGGTCAACAGAAACGGCGTCATCAAATGCCACAAAGATCTCGGACTGGTCAATGATGTGTTCAATCAGGAGATTCTGGACGGCATGCCGGGTACCATGGCAATCGGCCATGTCCGCTATTCCACGACCGGGCTTCAGTCGCGTGAAAACGCGCAGCCGGTCTGCATCACGCACTGCAAGGGCAACCTTGCAATTGCACACAACGGCAACCTCGTCAACGCGGGCGAGCTGCGCAAGGCAATCGAGCTGGACGGCGGTATTTTCCGCTCTTCCTCGGACACGGAGGTTCTGGCGTACACCATCGTGCGCGAGCGCTTAAAATGCGGCAGCATTGAGGATGCCGTGCTCAACGCAATGTATCGCGTACAGGGTGCGTATTCGCTGCTCGTCATGTCGCCGCGCAAGCTGATTGCGGCGCGCGACCCGCACGGCTTCCGTCCGCTGGTTCTCGGCAAGCTGCATGATTCGTATATTTTCGCCTCGGAGACCTGTGCGCTGGATGCGCTGGGCGCGGAATTTGTCCGCGATGTCGAGCCGGGCGAGGTTATCATCATTGAGGATGGCCAGATGCGCACCATGAAGTGCGATATCCACTGCAACCACACCACCTGTGTGTTTGAGTATATTTACTTTGCCCGCCCGGATTCCGTCATCGACGGCGCCTCGGTTGCGTATGCGCGCCAGGAGGCGGGACGCTACCTGTATGAGGAGGACCCGATTGAGGCGGATGTCGTCATCGGCGTGCCGGACAGCGGCCTGACCGCTGCCATCGGTTATTCCAAGGCGTCCGGCATCCCATATGATGTCGGCCTGATTAAGAACCGCTACATCGCCCGCACGTTCTTCCAGCCGGGACAGGACAACCGCGAGCGCTCGGTCCGCATCAAGCTGAACGCTCTGCGCAACAACCTCGAGGGCAAGCGCGTCGTCATGGTCGATGACTCGATTGTCCGCGGCACGACCTGTGCACGCCTGGTCAAAATCCTGCGCGACGCAGGTGCAAAGGAAGTGCACATGCGCGTTTCCGCGCCGCCGTTCCTGCATCCGTGCTTCTTTGGCACCGATGTGCCGGATCGCAAGTATCTGATCGCCTATGGCCGCACGGTCGAGGAGATCCGCGATCTGATCGGCGTTGATTCACTTGGTTATCTGTCGCTGGAAGCGACAAATAAAATAGCAGTTGGCGCAAAATGCGGCTTCTGCAACGGATGCTTCAGCGGAGAATATCCGATTGAGGTTCCGGACACCATCGAAAAGAATATATTTGAAAGTGGGATTGGAGAAAATGCTTAACAGCCGTTCTGAAAGTTACAAGGCAGCCGGTGTCGACGTTACCGCCGGCTATGAAGCTGTCAAAAAAATGAAGCCGTTTGTCGAGAGCACCTATATTCCGGGCGTTCTCGGTTCCATCGGCGGCTTCGGCGGCATGTTTGAGCCGCCGGTACAGGGCATGAAGCGCCCGATTCTGGTTTCCGGCACCGACGGCGTCGGAACCAAGCTCAAGCTGGCATTTCTGATGGACAAGCATGATACCGTCGGCATCGACTGCGTTGCCATGTGTGTCAATGACATCGCGTGCTGCGGCGCACAGCCGCTGTTCTTCCTCGACTACATCGCAGTCGGCAAGAACTATCCGGAGCGCATCGCGGAGCTGGTCAGCGGCATCGCAGAGGGCTGCCGTCAGGCAGGCTGCGCACTGGTCGGCGGCGAGACCGCGGAAATGCCGGGCTTCTATCCGGTGGATGAGTACGATATGGCGGGCTTCTCCGTCGGCATCATCGACCATGACAAGATGATCGACGGCTCCAGGCTGGCAGCCGGCGACGTCCTCATCGGCGTGGCTTCCTCCGGCGTACATTCCAACGGCTATTCGCTCGTGCGCAAGACGCTGGGCATCAACGAAAAGTCCGTCCGCCGCTACATTGCAGAGTTCGGCAAGACGCTGGGCGAGGAGCTGCTGACCCCGACCAAGATCTATGTCAAGACCATCCAGTCGCTCATCAAGGCAGTCGATGTCAAGGCGATGAGCCATATCACGGGCGGCGGCTTCTATGAGAACATTCCGCGCATGCTGCCGGACAACATCTCGGTCTTCATCGAAAAGGGCGCGCTGCCGACTCCGCCGATCTTCGAGCTGATTGCAAAGACCGGCAACATCCCGGAGCGCGACATGTACAATACGTTCAACATGGGCGCAGGCCTTGTTGTTGCTGTTCCGGCTGACCAGGCGGAGAAGGCGCTGCAGGCAATCGCTGAAGCGGGCGAGACCGGCTACATCATCGGCGAGTGCAGAAACGGCGAGAAGGAAGTTCAGTTATGGTAAATATCGCAGTCCTGGTTTCCGGCGGCGGTACGAATTTACAGGCGATTCTGGATGCGCAGGCGCGCGGTGAAATCAAAAACGGCCGCGTGCGCGCAGTCATTTCGTCCAATGAATCTGCGTATGCACTGGAGCGCGCCAGAAATGCAGGCGTTCCGGGCTATGTCATGAAAAAGCGGGACTATGCATCCGGCGGGGAATACTGCGCCGCGCTGGCGCGGTTCCTGCATGAAAAGGGTGTGGAGCTTGTTGTACTGGCGGGCTTCATGACCGTGCTGGACGAGGGCTTCTGCCGCGAATTTGAAAACCGCATCATCAATGTGCATCCGTCGCTCATCCCGTCGTTCTGCGGCGACGGCTATTATGGCCTGCATGTGCACGAGGCTGCACTGCGCAAGGGCGTAAAGGTCACGGGCGCGACGGTACATTTTGTCAACGCCATCACCGACGGCGGCCCGATTATCGCACAGAAGGCGGTCGAGGTACTGCCGGGCGACACGCCGGAGGTGCTCCAGAAGCGCGTTATGGCACAGGCGGAGCATGTGCTCCTGCCGCATGTGGTCTCCCTGTTCTGTGAGGGCAGACTGTCGGTATCAGAAGACGGTATCGTCACGATTTCGGAATAAATCCGCAATTTCGAGTAAAGGAAGACATATTTCATGGAAATTTTTGATCTTGCAGCGCAGCTTCGCGCGAACAGCTATCCCGGCCGCGGCATCGTGCTCGGCCGCAGTGCGGACAACAAGTCTGCGGTTATCGCATACTTCATCATGGGCCGCAGTGAAAACAGCCGCAACCGCATCTTTACGGAGACCGAGGACGGCATCCGCACGGAGGCATTTGACCCGTCCAAGATGGTCGACCCGTCGCTGATTATCTATCATCCGGTCCGCGTGTTCAACGGCGCGACCATCGTCACCAACGGCGACCAGACCGACACCGTCCGCGACGGCCTTGCGGCTGGCAAGAGCTACATTGAGGCACTGCGCACCCGTCAGTTTGAGCCGGACGGCCCGAACTACACCCCGCG
>CALYTA010000212.1 GCA_945486175.1 uncultured Clostridia bacterium
GCATTTCCCTCCGCCGCCTCCCGTTCTTTTTTCTTTATTCCATGCAGGAAATAAATATAGATCACCACAAAAATAAAGCAGATTATACCGGTCACAAGAATAAAAGTGTTGCCCTCTATGGTGCCATAAATCGTCGGCGTCAGAGTGCCGATGCATTTGCTCACGGCAATCAGCATGGTCTGACCTTTGGAGGATTTCCGGCGGTTCAGCATATACAGATAAGCCACACTCATGGCAATGTTCTGCAAATATGCAGAATATTTCTCACCCGCAACATCGCCAAACTCGGCAATGAAAAGGAACTGAAATACAATACAGGCGACTAGCACCAGCACAGACCAGGGGACAAACCACTTTCTCCCCAATTCGCCTTCCGCTTCTTCCCTGCCGAATTTAAAGTAGGTCACAACGATGAAAATATCCAGCAGGAACCAGACTGCATTTGCTATGGCCTGTGCACCGATCGTTCCACGGACAAACAGATCCGTATAGGCATAAATGCCCTCCCACGCGATATTCAGGCCGAGGGCAAACAGCGGCATGCAGTAGGTCTTCTGTTTAAAGCCGGTGCGAATGGAATCCACATACACCAGTGACCAGCAGACGCCGCTGGCGGCAATCAACAGAGTGATGATAAGTTGTCTCATGATTTCCTCCTCTTTCCGGGATCATGCCCATGCAGACGAAAATACATCCGTTCCCACGAGGTATGTGTATCTGCATACTTCGCGCTCTTTTACCTTGACATATGTCAAAGATTCTGGTAGCATTGTAAGCAAAAGTTAGATATTTGTCAATGTTTTGCGCGCAACTTATACATTGGGAGGTGGAATGTCCATGTATCAGGGAAACAACCCGACCGCGCTGCAGTCACAGCGTTGGATTGCGGAAAGCCTCATCGCACTGATGCAGGAAAAGCCTTATGCGCAGATTACCATTCAGAACATCTGCAAACGCGCTGATCTGTCACGCCAGACATTTTACAATACGTTTTCTTCCAGGGAGGAGGTACTGCGCTTCTGTCTGCGCGAACAATATATGCAACAGTTCCAGCGTTTTGATACAAAGCCTATGATTTCCCTGCGGGAAACTGTAGAGGCTTTTACCAGTGTGCTGGACGGAAACCGTGTTCTGCTGCAATCCATGCTGGACAATCATTTAGAAAACATCATCACCGATGAGATCGCAAAATGTGTATCGCTGTTCGCGAACCGCTTCGTCAGCCACCGGGATGACAGCCTGCCCTACAGTGAGGCGCTGCTCAGCGGCGCGCTGGCGCATCTGCTGCTGTGCTGGTTCCAGCAGCCGCAGCCGATTTCGATTCAGGCGCTCACAGAGCTGCTCTCGGCGTTTTTGTCGGGACAGCTGTATATCTTTGAACCCGACCGGAACGATCCGGTTTCTCCCGGCTGTATGCCGCAGAGATAACAGGCAAATATCTGCACGCGAAAAGGGCGCAGCCAGCTGGCTGCGCCCTTCTTTTTGTACAGAGTATTTTACTTGTTGGAAACCGCGCTGAGGAATGCTTTGGTGCGCTCCTGCTGCGGGTTGTCGAAGATCTGCTCCGGCGTGCCCTCCTCGGTGATGACACCGTCGGACATGAACAGAACGCGGTCTGCCACGTCGCGGGCAAAGCCCATCTCGTGCGTGACGACGACCATCGTCATGCCGTCCTTTGCGAGCGCCTTCATAACATCCAGAACCTCGCCGACCATCTCCGGGTCGAGTGCGCTGGTCGGCTCATCGAACAGGATTGCCTTCGGATTCATTGCCAGCGAACGTGCGATCGCGACACGCTGCTTCTGACCGCCGGACAGCTGTGCCGGATAGACATCTGCCTTTTCAGCCAGTCCGACGCGGGTGAGCAGCTCCATCGCCTTTTTCTCAGCTTCCGCTTCGCTCATCAGCTTCTGCTTGACCGGTGCAAGTGTCAGATTTTCCATAACGGTCAGATGGTTGAACAGATTAAAATGCTGGAACACCATGCTCAGCTTCTGGCGGATCTTGTTGATATCATTCGACCGGTCAGTGACATCCTGTCCGTCGAAAATGATCTGTCCGCCTGTCGGCTCTTCCAGACGATTGAGGCAGCGCAGGAAGGTACTCTTGCCCGAACCGGACGGGCCGATGACAACAACGCATTCACCCGGTTTGATGTGACAGTCAATCTTTTTGAGAACCCGCAGCTCGCCAAAGTCCTTCTTTAAATCCTTAACGATTATCACTCTGACGCAGCCTCCTTTCAATGACAGCGAGAATCTTGGTCATAATCTTGACGATGATATAGTAAACAATTGCAACTGCAATCAGCGGCAGGAATGCCTGATAGGTGCGCGATACGATGAAGTCGCCCGCCTTGGTCAGGTCAACGATAGCGACATAACCGACAATGGAGGTCTCCTTGACCAGCGTGATCATTTCGTTGCCGAGCGCCGGAATGACATTCTTGATCGCCTGCGGCAGGATGATATAACGCATGGTTTCACCGTAGGTAAAGCCGAGCGAACGGCCGCCCTCCATCTGTCCAATATCGACAGCAAGGATGCCGGCACGGATGTTTTCAGCGACATATGCACCGCTGTTGATACCAAACGACAGGATTGCCGCGATATACGCATACCGGCTGCGGAAAATAACCATGAACATAATCAGCAGCTGAACCATTGCCGGCGTGCCGCGGATGATGTCGATATATGCGCCGGCAATGCGGGACATGACGGTTTTGCGCTTCTTGCGCGTTTCCGTCAGCTTCATCAGTGCGAGAATAAAGCCGAGTGCAATGCCCAGAATACCTGCACAGAAGGAAATGCCAATCGTGACGCCGAGACCCTTTGCCATCAGCTGATAGCCGTTGGTATCGACAAAGACATACTTGAGGTTATTCAGGAATTCCTGGAAAACATTATCCGATTCTTCCTTTTCCGTGCCCGTGTTGCCCTCGATGTATTCGGCAACCAGCGCATCAAATGTACCGTCTTCCTTGATTTTTGCAAGACCGCTGTTGATCTTTTCCAGCAGTTCGGTATCGCCCTTGGTTACGGCGATTGCATATTCCTCGGTAGAGGTGTCGTCCTCAATCAGCTTGAGCTTGTCGCTGTTGCTGGCAACAAAATTCTCTGCCGGGTTCTTATCGATGACAACTGCATCGACGCCGCCGTTGTTCAGCGAAACAATGGCGTCTGTGCCCTTCTTGAAGCGCTTGACTTCAGTGCTTTCGTCAGTGATGATATCGTTATCCTCACCCGGCGTGCACAGCAGGTCACCGGTTGTGCCCTCCTGTACAGCAACCTTCTTGCCATTCAGGTCAGCCAGACAGGTGATATCGCTGTCCTTTGCAACGACAATGCACTGTGTTGCGGTATAATAGCTGTCAGAGAAATCAACCGACTGCTTGCGCTCATC
>CALYTA010000213.1 GCA_945486175.1 uncultured Clostridia bacterium
CAGATGACAACCCCATGAAACTCATGTCCATTGCCATGAAGCCGCTGACAGCTCCGCCGTTCCCGTTGGAACGTATCGAGGAAATGACAGCGCTCATGGGAGGCGACGGTTGCCTCAGAAAAGAAGAAAAAGACACCTGACAAACAATGCACACCCCCAGGGGTGTGCATTGCTGTGTAATGGGAAAATTATTCGCCTGCCTGCGCTGTGGCAAGCTCCGGTTCAAACTGGATATTGACACCGCTGACCTCTACATTGTCCTCGGCGCGGATCAGAATGTACTTGATGCCGTCGATGGTTTTTGTCTGGATCAGATCGCGCGCTTCCGGCTTGACCTGAATGGTCACGCCGGTCGTTTTGATGTCAAAGCGCCGGTTGTCGATGATGTTTTTCGGACTGACCGTCTGGCCGGCGCCGAAGGCGGCATCGAACTGCTCCTGAAAGGCATCGAGATGCTTTTCCGACACGCCGCAGTCCTCCAGAACTTCTTCGACCGTCTCGCGGTTAATCATCAGCGGTTCGGGAACCTTGCTCTCCTTGTGCATCTGGATCAGATCGCTGAGCTGTTCGTGCACAGCCTGTACGACCTCCATGCTGCATTCCTCTTCCAGAGAGCCGGACAGCACAGCTTCAAAGCTGCGCCGCTGTTCCATGGCGGGCCTGGGCGCTTCCGCCTGAAAAATTGTGCTGATAAATTCCTCGTGTGCGTCGTCATCGCTGCGGGTATAGCACAGGGAATTGTACAGGTTGGTCGTGCGGTCATCAAAGGCGGGGAACAGGAAGCCGAGCTGCGGCGGGGAAACCAGCCAGTTTCCGGCAATGGTGCAGAACGACTGCTGCTGGTAATCGTAGCCCAGACCCGGTTTGGATTTCTTTACCGGGCAGATGCTGCAAATGATGTGGGAGAACATATCCTCTGAGCCGTCAGACAGCTCGAGATCATCCTTGCCTCGGTATGGCACATCATAGGCGTTGTGCGCGATCAGAATGAGATAGTTTTCTCCGAGCGATACGCAGGAGATCACCTTCTGATAGAAGGTATTGCGCGCATCGGCATCCTCCAGACGGCTGTCGCGCAGCTTCATTAGCAGCGCATGCGCTTCACCGTGCATTACCTGCTCATTGCTGAACGGGATGTCGAGCAGATTTTTTCCGAGCGTGCCGGAAAGGCTCTTTTTCAGCAGACCGAGATACGCTTCGGATTCCTCCTGTGTCGTCAGGCCGAGCGATTGCTCGAAAGTGGAGACAATCGTGCGGTTTTCGTTGACATAACATCCATATACCTTTGAAATTCCGCTGCGGTCCGGACGAAGCTGGCGGCGCAGCTCGGAAACTTCTTTTTCAATCATAATGTAACTCCTGTTCTGGGTAATCGAAAATGTATTGCCATTTTACCGCGCAATTGGAGCGCTTGTCAACACAGGTATGCCGCAGAAAAGAACCCGGCTTTCGCACAAATCATGCGAAAGCCGGGCAAAAAAGACAGGAATGGTCAATGCGGATGGTTGATGAGGCCGCACGCCTTGGAAAGCTCCATGACTGCGACAGGGACGAAAATCAATACCAGCCCGATGAGGTACAGGCTTACCGGCAGGTGAACCAGTCCGAACGGGATGGACAGCGGTGTAAACAGCACCAGCGCAACTAGTACAATGGATACCAGCGCCGCCTGGTTCAGTCTGCGGTTGCTGAATACGCCGATGCGGAACAGCGAGTGCTCGGAGCGCATGTTGAATGCCTGAATGACCTGCGAGAGCGACAGGACAAGGAAGGCGAGTGTCTGGCCGCCTGCCAGCTCGCCGGTGACGGTCTGACCGATGCGGAAAGCAAGCAGGCACAGTGCACCGAACAGAATGCCCTGAAATACAATGCGCACGCCAAAGCCGTGTGCAAACAGGCTTTCAGTTTTCGGGCGCGGCTTCTGATCCATGACGTCGGCTTCCACTGCTTCCATGCCGAGTGCGATCGCGGGCAGGCTGTCGGTGACGAGATTGATCCAGAGCAGCTGCATGGACAGAAGCGGCGATTTGTGCCACAGCAGCATGGCGACAAAAACCGCGATGACTTCGCCGATATTGGTGCCGAGCAGGAAGCCGACCACCTTTTTGATGTTCGCATAAATGCCGCGCCCTTCGCGTACAGCGTCGACAATGGTGGCAAAGTTGTCATCCGTCAGTGTGATGTCGGCGGCGCCCTTGGCGACATCCGTGCCGGTGATGCCCATTGCGCAGCCGATGTCGGCGGCCTTGAGCGCAGGCGCGTCGTTGACACCGTCACCGGTCATGGCCACGATCTGATCTTTGCGCTGCCACGCCTTCACGATGCGAATTTTATTTTCCGGCGAAACGCGCGCATAGACGGAGATGTGCTCCACCTGCGCGTCCAGCTCAGCTTCACTCATCGCGTCCAGCTCGGTTCCTGTGACGGCACGGTCGCCATCCTGAAAAATGCCCAGCTCGCGCGCAATGGCGGTAGCGGTTACGACATGGTCGCCGGTAATCATCACCGGCCTGATCCCTGCCTGGCGGCAGACGCCAACGGCTTTCTTTGCCTCCGGGCGCGGTGGGTCGATCATGCCGACCAGACCGAGAAATGTCAGCCCGTTTTCCAGCTCCTCCGGGGTGGGCGCAGCGGGAACGCGGTCAATTTCCTTGTATGCGACCGCAAGCACGCGCAGCGCGGAGGCACTCAGCTGTTCGGTGATGCGCTGTGCGGCTTCCAGATTGCCGCTGACACAGCGCGATGCCATCACATCGAATGCGCCTTTGACAATGACGATATACTTGCCATTGATTTGATTTACCGTGCTCATGCGTTTGCGGTCGGAATCAAACGGAATTTCTGCGAGGCGGGGATATGTCCGGTTGAGCTCTTCCTTCGGCATGCCGTTTTTGTGGGCAGCGAGAACAATGGCGGTTTCGGTTGGGTCGCCGATGTGCTGCTCTTCTCCGTTTTCAAATACGACGGAGCCGTCACAGCAGAGCGTGCCGTATTGCAGGAGCTGTCTGATTTCTTTGGAATTGTCTGAGGAGATATCCTCCGGGCTGTCCATGCCGTCGAGCCACGCTTTGACAAGCGTCATGCGGTTCTGGGTCAGTGTGCCGGTTTTGTCCGAGCAGATGATGGATGCGCTTCCAAGTGTTTCGACAGCAGGCAGGCGGCGGACAATGGCATTTTTGCTCACCATGCGCTGCACGCCGATGGACAGGACGATGGTGACAATTGCCGGAAGTCCCTCCGGGATGGCGGAAACAGCGAGTGAAACCGCAGTCATGAAGATTTCCATCGCCGGAATACCGCTGAGAATGCCGACAACAAAGATAATCGCGCAGGCAGCGAGTGCGAGAATGCCCAGATATTTACCGAGCTGTGCCAGCTTTTTCTGAAGCGGTGTCATGCC
>CALYTA010000214.1 GCA_945486175.1 uncultured Clostridia bacterium
CGGCGGCCTGTTCATTTGGTGCGAACTGCCGGAGGGCTATGACAGCTTCAAGCTGTGCCAGCTCATTACGGAGAAAAAGGTTGCCTGTGTTCCGGGAAATGCATTCTCTGTCGACGAGAGCGCTGTGTGCAACGGCTTCCGTATGAACTTCTCCAAGCCGAGCCTGGAAAACATCGACATTGCCTGCGCACGCATTGGCGAGGCCATGCAGGAGTTTCTGAAGTAACCGGGCGCATCGGTTCAGAGGTATGTTATGGATGAAGTATATCTGGTTGTTGTCCGGGTGCTGATTGCGTTTTTTGCGGCGGGCATTCTTTCGTTCGCCCTCACACCGCCGGTCAAGCGTCTGGCACACCGCATTGGAGCGATTGATGTCCCAAAGGATGCGCGCCGCATGCACAAAAAACCAATTCCGCGTCTTGGCGGTCTTGCAATTTATCTCGCATTCGTCGTTGTCTGCCTCTTTTTTGCCGAAAAAACCGTGCAGAATCTGACTATTTTCCTTGGATCGGCAGTGATTGTCGTCCTCGGCATTTTCGATGACCGCAACGCGCTCGGTGCAAAATTCAAGTTCTGTATTCAGCTGGTTGCAGCAGCTATCCCGGTTGTGTTCGGCAATCTGCGCATTGAGCTGATTACAAACCCCAATCTGCTGAGCGACGATCTGTATCTCGAATTCGGTGCTCTGTCCATTCCGATTACAATCATATGGATTGTCGCAATCACCAATGCGGTCAATCTGATTGACGGACTGGATGGCCTGGCGGTCGGTGTGTCCGCCATTGCCTGCATGACCATGCTCGCAGTTTCACTGCTCATCGGCGAGATTGAAATTGCGATCATTCTCGCTGCACTTGCCGGTTCCTGCGTCGGCTTCATGCCGTATAATCTCAATCCGGCAAGCATTTTCATGGGCGACACAGGCTCGACCTTCCTTGGCTTTATGCTGGCGACACTGTCCATTCAGGGCATGTTCAAGGTTTATGCAATTATTTCGTTTGCCGTCCCGTTCCTGATTCTCGGCCTGCCGATTTTCGACACGGCATTTGCCATTCTGCGCCGTGTTCTGTCCGGCCGCAGCCCGCTGTCTCCGGACCGCGGACATGTACATCATCGTCTGATGGATATGGGCTTTAATCAGAAACAGGCAGTGGCGATTCTCTACGCAATTGCGACTGTACTCGGCCTGCTGGCAGTTGTTCTGACGACATCCGGTGAACTGCGCGCCATTGTACTGGTTGCCGCCGTCATTCTCACGCTGGTCATCGGCGGAGGTGTATATCTGTCTGCATCGCGGCAGAAAATGCGTCTGCATGAGCAGCAGCTCCAGGAGGAGCTTCAGAAGCGTGAGCAGAATGGGGATGTTCCGGAACAGAAATCGTGACCGCGGAGGAAACACAGAATGAAAACAATTAAAGTTATGACCGTCTTTGGCACGCGGCCGGAGGCGATTAAGATGGCTCCGCTCGTTCATGAGCTGGAGCGCACAGAGGGTGTCGAATCGATTGTCTGCGTGACAGCGCAGCACCGCCAGATGCTCGACCAGGTCATGGATATTTTCCACCTCAAGGCGGACTATGATCTGGATATCATGCAGCCGCGGCAGACCCTTGCGACCATCACCACGAAGTCGCTTACCGGCCTGGATGAGGTTCTGGAGCAGGCGAAGCCGGATATCGTGCTGGTACACGGCGATACGTCCACGACATTTGCGGGCGCACTCGCGGCGTTTTACCACAAAATTCCGGTCGGACATGTTGAAGCAGGTCTGCGCACGTTTGACAAATATTCTCCGTTCCCGGAGGAGATGAACCGCAAGCTCACCGGACAGATTGCCACGCTTCACTTTGCTCCGACCGAGCGCAACCGCAGAAATCTGGCGGCAGAGGGTATTACGGACGGCGTTATTGTATGCGGCAACACGGTTGTCGATGCCATTCACTCGACCGTCAATCCGTCCTTCCGCTTCCGCGATGAAACGCTGGAGCAGCTGGATTATGAAGGCCGCCGCGTGATTTTGGTCACGGCACACCGCCGCGAAAACTACGGCGATCCGATGGAAAACATCATGCGTGCACTGCGCCGTCTCGCGGATGCTTATGAAGACATCGACATTGTCTATCCGGTGCATCTCAGCCCGTATGTGCGCGAAACAGCGGCTAAATATCTGTCCGATCACGCGCGCATCCATCTGATTGAACCGCTTTCAGTCGATGAAATGCACAATCTGATGGGCCGCAGCTATATGGTCATGACCGACTCCGGTGGACTGCAGGAGGAGGCGCCCAGTCTGGGCAAGCCGGTTCTCGTGCTGCGCCGCGAAACCGAGCGGCCGGAGGCCATTGAAGCGGGCACCGTTCGTCTGGCTGGTGTCGATGAGGAAACCATCTATTCGATGGCGTGCACACTGCTGGATGATGAAGCGGAATATCAGAAGATGGCACATGCGGTCAATCCATACGGCGACGGCCAGACCTCGCGCCGCATTGTGCAGATGATCCGCCATTATTTCGGACAGGTTTCCGAACTGCCGGATGAATTCCGCCCATAACGGGAGTGTCGCAGATGACAGAAAGACCAACGGAGCAGCCGGAAACACAGGCTGCATCCGAATCGGATAAAAGCGTGCGGAAAATGACACCGCGCCGCGCCGCCTGGGCAGTTTTTCTTGCGGCAATTGTACTTGCAGTAATCTGTGCGGCTGCACTGCCGGGTGGCAGTTCCGGCATTGTGCTCCCGGAGGGAAGCGGCGCGGATGCGCACGATGTGATCACCGAGCAGACACAATACCAGCTGACGAGTGCGGATATCACCAAACAGAACGTGCAGCAGGTGGTTGCAAGTCTCGCGCGGCCGGAAGCGTATTCCGCTTCGGTCACCAATACGCTGTACTGGAACGGCGCATGGAAGGAAATCCATGTGATGCAGTATGTGCGGGATGGTGTATGCCTGACGGAATACGATGATGCCGACGGCAATGCCGAGCGCTTTGAAGCGGTGAAAGACGGCAGCTATTTTGCGTGGCAGCGCGGTAATTCCGCACAGTACACTGGTTCGACCGGCACAGTTAGCTCTGATGATCTCAGCATGATTCCGACCTATGAAACACTGGTCGAAGAGGATCCGCAGGAGATCACGGAAGCGGGCCTGCGCACAGTCGGCGGTGTGTCGTGTATTTACGCGACGGTCGCGGATGCGGAAACCGGCTATAACCTGACGTATTGGATTTCGACGGTCAGCGGACTGTTGATTCAGGCGGATTACACGCGCGGCAGCGAGCTTGTGCGCAGCGTGGTAGTCGATGAAATCGAGCAGGAGCAGCCGTCTGCGTCGCTGTTTGTCATGCCGGACGGCACATCTTTGTTGCCGGAGGATACTGAATAATAAA
>CALYTA010000215.1 GCA_945486175.1 uncultured Clostridia bacterium
GGAAATGGGGCGCTGTGCCAAAAATATGGCGATTGTCGACGCCAGCGAGAAGATTTATCAGCATATTCTGGAGGCTGCCCGCAAATAACCGGCAGTCGGAGAGGAGGGGGACATGGCAAAACAAACCGATCCCCGACGGAAGACAAACAGGCCTGCGCCGTCCGGCAGCGGACGGCAGCAGAACAGGGCCGGGCAGCCCGCCCGGCCGGCGCGCACCTCGCGCAATTCGGAGCGGGCGCGGCAGCAGCGGATGCGGCGCCGAAAGCGGAATAAGCTGGTATTCCGTGTAATATGCGGGCTTTTGATCTGTGCGGCCATCGTGCTCGCACCGACAGTCTTTTTCCGCGTGTCGCATATAACGGTCTCAGGAGATACCCGCTATACCGGGCAGGAACTGATTGATTCCAGTGGAGTGCGCGAAGGGGACAACATGTTTTTCCTCGACTCCGGCCACATTGAACAGGTGCTTCAGGCAAAATATCCCTATCTGGATACGGTAAAGCTGCACCGCAGGCTGCCGAGCACACTGCAGATTGAAGTTACCGAGCGCACCCCGGCGTTGTCGGTGGAAGTAAACGGCGAATATCTGCTGATGGATATGGCAGGAAAGGTTCTCGAGAAGGCCGGACAGGTGGCGGACAACACTGTTGAGGTCATCGGCGCGGAGGCAGAAGAACTCAAAATCGGCGACATGGTCGGGGACGAGCAGGAAAAGCTGCAGACGGTACTCGACCTGATGAGCCTGATGACACAATATGAGATGAACGAACAGGTGGACAGCGTCGATATCGACAAGGCCTATGATGTGCGCATTCGGTTTGACGACCGGTACACCATTCTGCTGGGCAATCTGAGCGAACTGGAGCATAAAATTCAGTTTTTACAGGCAATCCTGAAGGAGCCATCCCTGCCGGAGACCGGCATCATCGACGTGACGGATGATAAGAAGGCGCATTACCGCCCGGATGACACGGTCAATACAGCTCAAACACAGGATGACACCGGGGATGACGCGGACAATACTGCTGAAACCGGACAGACTGGGGACAGCACGGACGATGGACAGGAAGAAGACGGCGCAGAGGACTCATCCGGACAGCAGGAGGATACCGGCACGCAGGATGGGGACAGCAGCGGAGAAAATGCCGGCGCACAGACCGCAGGGACTGTACAGCCTGGAAAAATTCCCCTGTAAACTGCATTCGCAGAGCCTGTTTTTTCGATTGCCGCTCAGCTGCATGCAGCGGATTCCGCAAAATCCGGAAGTTTTTTTGAGCGAATCTGCCATCTTATCTTGCAAAAGCAGCGGGAAAGAGGTAGAATGAAGAAAATAGGGTTATGGGCTTCTGTACCCGGTGGTACGGCGCTCATCTGAATTTGGAAATGAAAATTACTTCATATAACACAACGGAGGAGATCAAACATGGGTTTCGAGTTTGAAATGGATTACGATACCATTGTCAACATCAAGGTTATCGGTGTTGGCGGCGGCGGCAACAACGCGGTAAACCGCATGGTTACCAGCGGCTTACAGGGCGTTGAGTTTATCGCAATAAATACGGACAAGCAGGCGCTCAACCGTTCTGAGGCTTCTGTCAAGATCCAGATCGGTGCCAAGCTGACCAAGGGTCAGGGAGCAGGCTCCAGACCGGAGACCGGCCGCAAGGCTGCTGAGGAGAGCCGTGAGGATATCTCCAAGGCTCTGGAAGGCGCACACATGGTATTCATCACCGCAGGCATGGGCGGCGGTACCGGCACGGGCGGTGCACCGATTGTTGCGCAGATCGCGCGTGAAATGGGCATTCTGACCGTCGGCGTTGTCACCAGACCGTTCGGCTTCGAGGGCAAGAAGCGCATGGAGCAGGCCAACGAGGGCATTGAAAACCTCAAGGAAAATGTCGACTCCCTGATTGTCATCCCGAACGAGCGCCTGAAGTATGTCTCCGAGCAGAAGATCAGCTTTAAGAACGCATTTGAAATTGCCGACAACGTACTGCGCCAGGCAGTCGCTTCGATCTCCGAGCTGATTACCGTCCCGGGTCTCATCAACCTGGACTTTGCGGACGTCACCTCCGTTATGAAGGGCGCAGGCTATGCGCATATGGGCGTCGGCGCTGCTGCCGGCAAGGACAAGGCAGAGGAAGCTGCGAAGAAGGCAATCCAGTCCCCGCTGCTCGAGACCTCCATCAACGGCGCACACGGCGTCATCCTGTCTGTCATCGGCTCTTCCGATATCGGCCTGGATGAAATCGAGCGTGCGGCAAGCATGGTTCAGGCTGCTGCACATCCGGATGCACACATCATCTTCGGCGCATCCATCGACGACGATGTGGACGACGAGATCCGCGTTGTTGTCATTGCGACCGGCTTCGATGCCCCTCCGGCTGCCAAGCAGGAGCAGACCTCTTCGATCTTCTCCAATGCGAAGAAGGCAGCGTCTACATTTTCCGCACCGGCGCAGACCTTCAGCGCTCCGGTAGCTCCGGCTCCGCAGCAGTCTCAGGCTGAGGCGAGCGTAGCAGACGGAAATCCGGTAGAAGCGGACGATCCGTTTGCGGATATCATGAAGATTTTCAGCAGCAAATAATTTTGCCTGCTGGTTCGAACTTTTTCGAACGCTTACAGCAAAAATAAAGGCGAACGGCCCTTCTTCTTCGGAGGAAGGGCTTTTCATCGGGACGAAAATGAAACGGGAGGTGCATGCGATGATTGAATACTTCAAGGCAGATGCAGGGACGGTGGTCGCGCTGGAACGCGCAGAACCTGGCTGCTGGATCAATCTGGTCAATCCGACGCGGCAGGAAATCGACAGCGTGATCGTGTCACAGCATGTGGATGCGGGCTTTATCAACGCTGCCCTTGACCCGGAAGAAACCTCCCGAGTGGAGCTGGAGGACGATCAGGCGTTGCTGATTGTCGACATCCCGGTTGAAGAGGAGAGCGACAGCATCACGCGGGATGTACAGATGTATGCGACGCTCCCAATGGGCATTGTCGTGGCGGAAGATGTCGTGATCACGGTCTGCCTGGAGGACACCAGCGTCACACGTGATATTGCATCGGGCAAGGTGCGCGGCGTGCAGACCGCCATGCGCACGCGGTTTGTATTCCAGCTGCTGCTCCGTGTGGCAGGGCGCTTCCTGAATTACCTGCACCGTATTGAACGCAGCTTCAGCGATATCGAACGCCGCCTGTATGACAGCCTGCGCAACGAAGAACTTATGATGTTGCTCGGCCTGCAGAAATCTCTCGTCTATTTTTCCGCCTCCCTCAAGGGCAACGAGGTGACGATGGAAAAGGTACTGCGCGGACGCATCCTCAAGCTGTATGAGGATGACCGGGATCTGCTGGAGGATGCTCTGATTGAGATT
>CALYTA010000216.1 GCA_945486175.1 uncultured Clostridia bacterium
TTGACGGTCTGTACCGGGCGCTTCTGCCGGTCGAGCGCATACAGCGCGCGCAGGAACATCGGCAGCAGGTCGCTGACGCCGTCATCCGCGTCCGCCGCCATGTTGACCAGCTCCGCAAAATAGCAGCACAACGCATACTGCTCAATGTTGCCCGTGATGCCCCAGAACTGCGTGTCAATTTCCGCATCGCTCAATGTATAGCGCCTGCCGGAAAACAGCGTAAATTCGCTGTAGCAGAACAGCCCTACGGCATTGGCAAGCCGCCCCTTTTTGCGCCGGATGCCGCGGCACAGCACCTCAATTTTGCCCAGCTCGGCGGTCAGTACGGTGATATAGCGGTCTGCTTCGCCGAAATCTGTTTCGCGGATGACCAGTCCCTTCACCGTAATGTGCGCCATGTCCGTTGTCCTTTCGTCCTCTGTTATTCGTCCTCATAGCCAAAGTTGCGCATCTGATACTGGTTGTTGCGCCAGTCTTCCTTGACCTTGACCCACAACTCCAAAAAGACGCGCGTACCAAGCAGCTCTTCGATGTCCGCACGCGCCTGTGCGCCGATCTTTTTAAGCATCGAACCGCTTTTGCCAATGATGATGCCCTTATGGCTCTTTTTCTCACAATAAATGGTCGCGTTGATCTCAATTAACCCGTCATCGCGCTCGCGCATGCGTTCAACAGCGACAGCTGTGCCGTGCGGCACCTCGCGGTCGAGCAGACCGAGCATCTTCTCACGGACAATCTCCGCGACGAGCTGGCGCTCCGGCTGGTCGCACAGCATATCATCCGGAAACAGCTGCGGACCTTCAATGGCGAATCTGGAAAATTCCTCGAACAGAATATCACAGTTCTCACCGGTTTTTGCGGACAGCGGTACCACTGCGTCCCACTCATGTTCCTGTGAATATGCCGCGATGACCGCAAGCAGGTCTTCGTTTTTGACCGTATCAATTTTATTGATAATCAGCACCGACGGCATATGATACTGCTTCATGCGCGCAATCAGCTCCTGCTCCGCCGGTCCAATGCGCGGCACCGGGTCAACGACCAGCGCGGCAATATCGACATCGGTTACTGTGTCATTGACTACTTTTACCATGTAATCGCCCAGACGGGAGCGCGGCTTGTGCAGACCGGGCGTGTCCAGAAAGACAAACTGGCAGTCGTCCTTTGTCAGCACGCCCGTGATGCGCGTGCGCGTCGTCTGCGGCTTTTTGGACACAATCGCAACTTTCGCGCCGACCAGCTGGTTGAGCAGGGTCGATTTGCCGACATTTGGCTTGCCAACAATGGATATAATCGCACTTTTTGTTACACTCATTTGGGTTCTCCCTTTTGTTCTACTGCAAAAATAAACGCGACAGCAGCCGGAATGGATGCCAGCAGCAGCGCGTCAATCCAGATATGCTGCGTCAGCTTGGTAAGTATTGCACGGATGGGTGCGGGATGGGCAAACAGCACCAGTCCGACCGCTGTGCTGAACAGCGCTGTCATCAGCACTGCCCCCGCCGCAATGTCCTTCGCATCGCGGATCATCGGGTCGTGCTGCCGCGTCACACGGTCGCACAGCGTTTCAATCGCCGTATTGACCAGCTCCGCCGCTGTCACCAGTCCGAAACACAGGCACAGCACAGCGATTTCCGCGCGGCTCAGATCCGCCAGAAATCCGGCAGCCGTGACATAACACGCTGCCGTCAAATGGATGCGGAAATTGCGCTCGCGCAAAGCGAGGCATACGCCGCGTGCCGCCCAGTGAAATGACCGCCCCAGGCCGCCGATATCAATCCGCATCGCGGATCAGCCCCAGCGAAGACAGCACAGCTTCCTCATGTGTGCGCTGGATGCGGCGCTCCTCCTCGCTGCGCTCATGGTCATAGCCGAGCAGGTGCAGCATGGAATGCACGGTCAGAAAACCGCATTCGCGCTCGACGCTGTGCCCATACTCCGCTGCCTGCTCGACAGCGCGGTCATAATTCAAAATCATATCGCCGAGGAACAGCGATCCATCCTCCGGATTGCGCTCCTCCTCCACATCCTCCGGCCATTCGCCGTTAAAAAATTCCAGCATCGGAAAGGACAGCACATCCGTGACGGCATCCTTTCCGCGGTTTTTGCGGTTGATCTCGCGGATGGTTTCGCCGTCCACGATGGTCACATCGACAAAACAGCCCTCGGGCGCGTGCTCCCTCTCAAATGCAGCCTTCGCGCAGCGTTCAATCAGCGCGCTGATTGCTTCCAGGCCGTCCACTTCCACTTCCGGGGTGATACGAATGCGGTGTTCCATGTGGTTCCCTCACTTTCTCGCGGCGGGACGGCGCTTCTGCGCCTCCTTCGCCTGCCGCATGACCTTCTGCTGCTCGTACTTTTCATATGCGCGGACAATGCGCTGTACCAGCTCATGGCGCACGACATCGCGGTCGGTCAGCTGGCACTGGGCGATGTCCTCGACATTTTTCAGCACCTTGACCGCTTCCTTCAAACCGCTCACGCGGTCACCCGGCAGGTCGATCTGCGTGATATCGCCCGTGACAACCGCCTTTGAACCGAAGCCGATGCGCGTCAGGAACATTTTCATCTGCTCCGGCGTGGTGTTCTGTGCCTCGTCGAGGATAATAAACGAGTCATCCAGCGTGCGGCCGCGCATGTACGCCAGCGGTGCGACCTCAATGCTGCCGCGCTCGAGCAGCTTGTTAAATGTCTCCGCACCCATCATATCAAACAGGCCGTCATACAGCGGGCGCAGGTACGGGTCGACCTTGCTCTGCAAATCGCCCGGCAGGAAGCCCAGCTTCTCGCCCGCCTCGACCGCAGGGCGCGTCAGGATGATGCGGCTGACCTGCTTGTCACGAAATGCCGCGACTGCTGCGGCAACGGCGAGATAGGTCTTGCCCGTGCCCGCAGGGCCGATGCCAATTGTGACGGTATGCGTGCGCATGGCATCCATATACCGCTTCTGTCCCAGCGTCTTCGCCTTGATCGGCTTGCCCTTCGCCGTGATGCACACCACATCCTTGCCGATTTCCGCGACCTGGTTCTGCCGTCCGTCGCGCACCAGTCCGAGGACATACTGCACGGTCTGCGTGCCGATGCTCTCACCGCGCTCCGCCAGCTGCATCAGAGACTGGATGGTTTTCATCGCAAGCTCGACATTGCCTGCGTCCGCACCGGTCACCTTCAGCTCGGTCTCCCGGCTGAGCACCGTCACGTCCAGCTCCTTTTCCAGAACCTTCATATTTTCATCGAACGCACCGAAGATGCCCATAATCAGGTCAATCGCATCGATGTGCATGGTCATTTCTGCCATATATGTTTTCGCTCTCCTTGTGTCTGAACATCTATTTATGATTCATCCGTGTCTTCCGCTTCATCC
>CALYTA010000217.1 GCA_945486175.1 uncultured Clostridia bacterium
CAGGGCGGCGCGGAGGGCTATTGCTTTCGGGCATTTGATACACGAATGGCTGTACGGGTGCCGCGGACAGGGAAAGTGTGCAGTCAGTATCCGTACAGCGAAAGAGCGATATGGGAAACCAGAGAGCCTGCAAGGATAAACTGTATGGCAAACATCGTGCACAGGCTACCGACAGCAGCGCAGGCAGTTTTTCCCGCAGCATTCGCCTCGAACTGGGGGATTCTGCGGGCGAGCAGCTGCCAGACACCGTACCCGGCGAGTGTGCCGAGCGTGTTCATGAGCAAATCGTCAATATCCGTCGCCCGGAAATTGAACAGCTGGCTCAGCTCGATGAGCAATGACAGTAGGAAGCCTGCGCCTGCGGTGCGATACCAGCGGCGGCAGTCCTTCCACAGCAGCGGCAACAGCATGCCGAGTGGGACAAACAGCAGCGCATTGAGTGCCATGCCCATCGCGCCGCCGCCGTCGTGCAATGGCAGGAGGTTGACTGAACCGCTGCTGAGCTGGGACAGCCCGAACCGTTGGATGTCATCCAGCCCTCCGGTGCCTGTGAAATAAAACACGGCGCATACATAGACCGCCAGCACCTGCCAGCCTATGATGAAGCCCGTTTCATAGGCAATGCCACGTTTGCGGTATAACCGGCACAGCAGCCAGCCGAGTAGCAGATATACCGGGAGCACGACGAGATAATTTTCAAATATCGATACAATTGACAGCACAGGTATTCCCTTCCTTCTGATCTTTGACACCTATGCTATCATGCGGATTTGAATGCCAGATTGCGGGTTTCTTTCAAAATTCTTACGGTTATCCATCAATTGGGTGTAAATACCGCGCCGGAACATGCTCCGTCAGCCATACATGGTTGACCGATTCATAAAACAGCAAGCCGTCGCGCGCCATCTGCGCGGCATCCACGCGATAGACAAAGCAGGTGCCGTGCCGCTGGCCGACAGCCACGGCGGTGTCGATGTCGCGTGACAGGTGGACATACAGCCGCCGCATGTGCAGCAGGCCCTGCCGTTCAATCGATGGGACATATTTCAGCCCTGTGCCGTGGTACAGTACGGCAGGCGGCATTTTGGGGGACAGCTCGAGATCGACCGGAATGGAATGCCCCTGATTGGCGCGGATTTTGCGCCTGTCTTCGCTGAAGCTGTAGCGCTGCTTGCTGTCCGTGCGCACGATTTCCTCCAGAACCGGAAGGGAAATGCGGTGCTTTCCGGTCGCATTGATGCCGTCCAGCAGCTCCTGCGTGTCCGCCCAGCCGTGTTCATCGATCACAATGCCGATGGCCTCCGGATGGTGGCGCAGAATCAGGCTGATGAATTTGCTCAGCCGGGTGAGCGGGTCCTGTGAGCGGGACATGCAGTGTGCTCCTTTCCCAGATGGTTACCAGTCCTGTACCAGCCGGGCGGATTCTTCCTCGCCCAGCTCAGTGACACGGGTGTTTTTGACACGGTAGACGCGGCGGCACATGCCGAGCACGCTCGGACGGTGTGTCGTCACAATACAGGTTTTATTCGGGCGCTGCCGGATGATATTTTTCAGCACGCGGCGTTCGGTTTCGACATCCAGTGCGCTGGTCGCCTCGTCCAGCAGCAGAATCGGGCAGTCGCGCAGGACGGCGCGCGCAATGGCAATGCGCTGTGCCTGTCCCTCGGAAACACGCCGCCCGCGTTCGCCGAGCGGGCTGTGGATGCCATCCGGCAGCTCGCGGACAAAGTCCCACGCACAGGCGATTTTGAGCGCATCGATAATCTGCTCATCCGTCGCATCCTCGCGCACCATGCGCAGGTTTTCCGCAATGGTACCGGATACGATGGTATTGCCCTGCGGAACATAGGAGAAAAAGCGGCGGATATCCGCATTCATCTGTATTTCATCGCCGTTTTTGTCGATGAGCACCGCCTTGCCGCTGTCCGGATGGATCAGGCCGAGAATCATGCGCAGCATGGTGGTTTTTCCCTCACCGCTCGGGCCGACGAGCGCGACAATTTCATTCGGACAGGCGAGAAAATCGCTGTCTGTCAGCACGGAGGTGCCTTCCGTATAGGAAAAGTGTACGCCGCGCATGCAGACCGTGAAGCCGTCATCTGCGAGTGCTTCCAGCTGGCAGGTGCTCTCCGGATCATGCTCCTCCTTCGGCAGCTCCAGCAGCTCGCGCACGCGCTGTGCCGACACCGCGCTGTTGAGCATGCTGGGAATAATCCCGACAAGGGAATTGAAATCATTGCTCAGCTTGGCGCGCTGCTGCAAAAACAATGTCATCGTGCCGTAGCTGATGGTCTTTGTCCACAGCAGGAACAGGCAGTAGGCAAATGCGACAAAGCTGACCGCTGCGCCGAGCAGTGACATCATAATGTTCATTTTGATGCTGAACAGGTTGTAATCCAGATTGCAGTCCCTGTATTTCTTCTGCCAGCCGCGCAGTTTTTTTCCATAGTGCCCCATGATGCCGAAGCTCTTGATGGTATCGACGTTGTAAAACGCCTCCGATTCAAAGCTCATCATTTCACTGTTCAGCTCGAGCACGCGCCTGCGGTATTCTCGGTTTTTGCGCATGAGAAACCGGCTGCTGACCAGCAGCACCGGCGCGCTGAGAAACGCAATCCATGCCATCGTCGTGTTGTAATGCAGGATGACAGCGAAGCTGGCAAAAAACGAATACAGGCTGATGATGACATTGGGCACCCAGGAAACCGCATTGGTTGCAATCGTGTTGATATCGCTGTTGAAGCGGTTGAGCAGGTCGCCGCTGGCATAGCTGTTCAGCTCCAGCCAGTCGGCATCCATGATTTTGTCAAAAATCTCCGCCTGAATGTCATTGTTCACCGAAATGCTCAGGCGGGCGGAATAACGGCTGACCAAGCTGGAAAAGACAAGGCTGAACACGGTGCTGCCGGCCATCGCGGCAACCAGCACCCACAGCCGGTTAATCTGATAGCCCGTGATGATATCGATGAGATATTTGCTCAAAACGGAGGATACCAGCCCCATCGAGGTGCTGAAAATGCCCATCAGCGTATAGATCACGATGGACCGCTTGTATTTTGCGGAAAACGAAAAAATCCAGCGCCAGTCCGCGAGGAAGTCCCGATAGGTGCCGTCATCGATGCGGTCGAGCAGCAATTGAACTGCGCGGGATTTCAATATTCGGTTGAACCGGGTGTATTGTTCCCCGTCTTTCTGCTGCCGGCTCACGCAGACTTCACCCCCACATGTTAAAAGCGTATATTATATTAAATATTATACAATCCGTATTCAAATTCCCGTCAGCACAGGAACAGCTCCAGCACGAATACCACGGCACAGGCAGTGACCGCGACCTGGAACAGGCTGCCGCCGCACCAG
>CALYTA010000218.1 GCA_945486175.1 uncultured Clostridia bacterium
CGGAACTGGTAACCAAGGTTCTGGGCGAAGGCAACAAGCCGATGGAAGGCCGTTACGCTGAGACTCTCGAGCCGGAAATTCCGGCAGCTGTCAAGAAGCTGGGCGACCTGGCTACCTGCGAAGAGGACGTTCTGTCCTATGTCGCTTTCCCGCAGCAGGCTGAGAAGTTCTTCCAGTACCGTGAAGAGCATAAGGGCATGAAGGTAACATATTCTATCCAGAAGGTTGACGACTAAGGAGGGGCAACAATGAACATTGGCGTAGGCGAAGCCCTGCTGATTTCTCTCTGTGGCTTTGTAACCGTATTCCTCCTTCTCCTGTTCCTGATTGTGGTCATCAAGATCGTCTCCGCTGTCGTTATGGCAATCGAAGGCAAGAACAAGGCTGCCGCTCCGGCTGCTGAGACCGCTGCTCCGGCTCCCGCTCCGGCGAAGGAAGAGGAAAAGCCCTCCAAGCCGTGGGACGGCAAGCTGCAGCTCATCGATGTCGATGAGGAGACTGCTGCCTGCATTATGGCCATCATCAGCGATGAGACCGACATTCCGCTGGATGAGCTTCAGTTCAGACGCATTCAGGCGCTTTAATTGGGAGGTACAAACAACATGAAATATATTGTAACGCTGAATGACAAACAGTATGAGGTCGAAGTAGAAAAGGGCAAGGCTGTTGCCGCTTACATCGGCGAAGCACCTGCTCCGGCTCCGGTTGCTGCTGCTCCGGCTCCGGCCGCTGCACCGGCTGCCGCTCCGGCTCCGGCTGCTGCTCCGGCCGCTCCGGCAGGCGCAGGCGATCCGATCACTTCTCCGATGCCGGGCACCATCCTCGATGTCCGCTGCCAGCAGGGTCAGACCGTCAAGAACGGCGATATCCTGTTCATTCTGGAAGCAATGAAGATGGAGAACGAAATCTTCGCCAGCAAGGACGGTACGGTTTCTTCCGTATGTGTGTCCAAGGGCGCGTCGGTTGATACCGGCAGTGTTCTGTGCACCATCTCTTAACGGAGGTTGTGTATAATGGAATTTTCTTTCACTACCGTCCTCGGTAAGATTCTTGGAGAATCCGGTTATGCAGGCTTTTTCATGGATGGCGGCTGGAAAAACCTGATTATGATTCTCATCGCGTTTGTCCTGCTTTATCTGGGCATCGCAAAGAAATTCGAGCCGCTGCTGCTCGTAACAATCGCTTTCGGTATGTTGCTTGCAAATCTGCCGTTCTCCAACATGATTTCCAATGTGGAAAACGACGGCCTGCTGTATTGGCTGTATACCGGCGTAAGACTCGACATTTACCCACCGCTGATCTTTATGGGCGTCGGCGCGATGACCGACTTCGGTCCTCTGATCGCGCGTCCGTCCTCGCTGATCCTCGGCGCTGCCGCACAGTTCGGTATCTTCGCCGCATTCCTCGGCGCTCTGCTGATCTTCAAGTTCCCGGTCAATGTCGCTGCTGCCATCGGCATCATCGGCGGCGCTGACGGCCCGACTGCCATTATGGTTACCTCCAAACTGGCACCGGAGTACCTGTCCGCAATCGCAATCGCCGCGTATTCGTACATGGCGCTGATTCCAATGATTCAGCCGCCGATCATGCGCGCCTTCACCCGCAAGAAGGATCGTCAGATCAAGATGACCCAGCTGCGCGAGGTTTCCAACACCGAGAAGATCATCTTCCCGATCGCTGTTGCAACCGTTGTTATCCTGCTGCTGCCGGATACCGCTCCGCTGATCGGCATGCTGATGCTCGGCAACCTGTTCCATGTCTGCGGTGTAACCGCACGTCTGGATGAGACCGTACAGAATGCCCTGATGAACATCGTCACTATCTTCTTGGGTCTGACTGTCGGCGCTACCGCTGCTGCTGACACATTCCTGACCGCACAGACGGTTGAAATCATTCTTATGGGTCTTGTTGCTTTCGCACTGTCCACCTTCGGCGGTGTCATCTTCGGCGACATCATGTGCTGGGTTACCAAGGGCAAGGTCAACCCGCTGATCGGTTCCGCAGGCGTATCTGCTGTACCGATGGCTGCACGTGTTGCTCAGGTGGAGGGCCAGAAGGAAAACCCGTCCAACTTCCTGCTCATGCATGCCATGGGCCCGAATGTTGCCGGTGTTATCGGCTCCGCTGCTGCGGCAGGCTTCTTCCTGAAGCTCGTCCCGATGCTGATGGGCTGATTTCCTCAATGAGTTTTTTCCCCTTCCGGAATAAAATCCGGAAGGGGATTTTTTTGCCCGCAGACGGTATCTGTGTTACAATGAGAGCAACATCAATCGATTGAAGGGAGAACCCGCCATGAAATACGATTTTACGTCGATTCTGGACCGGCACGGCAAGGATGCCATTGCAATTGACGGCCTTGGAACCATGCCCGGCTTTGCGCCTGATAAACCAAAAGAGGGCTTTGATGCCATTCCAATGTGGGTTGCTGATATGAATTTCCCCACAGTCCCCACCATCCCGCAGGCAATTATTGCACGTGCCCAGCATCCGGCGTTCGGCTATTTCAATCCAGCCAAAGAATACTATCAATCCATCATCCGGTGGCAGGAACGCCGCAACGGTGTCACCGGCCTGACAGCGGGCTGTATCGGCTATGAAAACGGCGTGCTCGGCTGCGTCATCTCCGCGCTGACCGCGTTTGCCGCGCCGGGTGATGCCGTACTGCTGCACAGCCCGACCTATATCGGCTTTACCAACAGCATTGAGGACAATGGCTTCCATATCGTCCACAGCCCGTTGAAGCCGGATGAGCATGGCGTCTGGCGCATGGATTTTGAAGACATGGATGTAAAAATCAAACAGCACCATATCCATGCGGTTGTCTTTTGCAGCCCACACAACCCCACCGGGCGTGTCTGGGAGCGCTGGGAAATTGAAAAAGCGATGGAGGTCTGCCGCGCCAACGACTGTGTTGTTATTTCAGACGAAATCTGGTCGGATCTCCTGCTTTCGGGGCACAAGCATATCCCCACCCAGTCAGTCAGTGAGGACGCGAAAAACCGCACCATTGCCGTCTATGCACCCAGCAAGACGTTTAATCTCGCCGGTCTCGTCGGCAGCTACCACATCATCTATAACAAATACCTGCGCGACCGTGTGCGTTCCAAAAGCGCCAAGCCGCACTACAACAGCATGAATGTGCTGTCCATGCACGCGCTCATTGGCGCGTATCAGCCGGAAGGGTATGAATGGGTGGACGAGCTGTGCCAGGTGCTGACAGAGAATGTGGACTATGCCTGTGACTTCATTGCGCAGCACTTTGAGGGCATCCGGGTCAGCAAGCCGCAGGGAATAGCCCATACAAACTTCGCTACCAATAGCTAATAGTAGTTGCGGGTCGATGTCG
>CALYTA010000219.1 GCA_945486175.1 uncultured Clostridia bacterium
ACATCACGTCCGTGCTGAGCACCGGCGGACGCATGCCGCCGGAAATCTGCGCATTCTTGCGTGCAATGCGGACGATATTGTTGGAATGGTCACCGACACGCTCATAATCGTGCAGGGCCTCGGCAAAGATAATGCCCGGCTGGGTGGTGCACTGCTTGGCGCGCAGGCGCGCAATGTGGTTGTTCTCCGACTGCTTGGTGAGCGAATCAATCTCATCCTCCAGATGATGCAGCTCCAGCGCATCCTGTTCGCTCAGGTTATGGCACAGGAATCCACTGAACGCGCGGTCATACAGCAGCAGATCGGTCTCATAGATTGTTTTCAATTCCTTCCGCGCTTCTTCGGAATAAATCAGATTGTTCTGTACGCACTGCTCGGTTTTCTCCAGCAGATTGATGGCATGATCGCCAATGCGCTCGAGGTCTCCGACCAGATGGAACATATTTGCCACAATCTGCGGCACATGCGCCGGCAGGTTGTGCCCGCTGAATTCAACCAGATAGTCAGTAATGCCATGGTTGAGGAAATTGATGACATTTTCCCGCTCGCGGATCTCGTCTGCATGGCTCGTATCGTTGTCCAGCATGCCCTCTGCTGCCAGAATGAAGTTCTGGCGGACAAGGCCTGCCATACGCTCCAGCTCTTTATACAGCTGGCGCGTGGTAACGCTCGGTGCCACGATCTGCTTCGGGTCAATATAAGTAAAGCGGTATGCGCTCTCGTGTACCTTCTTCGGTACAAAGAAATACGAGAGATTGACCAGCTGCTTGACAAACGGCAGCAGCACGAGTGCCGTCACCAGCTTGAAGGTGATGTGGAACATCGAAATCTGGACAACCGGATTGTCCGTGAACAGCGAATAGACATTGACAAACGGGGTCAGCATCGTCAGCGGAACGAAAATAATGCCGCCAATGACGTTGTATGCGCAGTAAATGACAGCCGCACGCTTGGTGTTGTTCTTTGCGCCGATGGACGACAGGAACGGCGTGACGGACGAGCCGATGTTGATACCGCAGATCAGGAATGCCGCAAACCGAATCGGCATCAGGCCCTGCATCGCCAGCGCCTGCAAAACGCCGACCGCTGCGGACGAGCTCTGAATCACCGCGCACAGCAGAATGCCGACCAGCACGCCGATAACCGGATTGGTGGCGGATGCAATAAAGCTCTGGAATGCCGGGATGTCCTTGAGACTGGACATCGAGCCGCTCATCGTATGCAATCCCTGGAACAGGATACCAAAACCAAGTATAATCTGTCCGATGTTTTTCTGCAAGTCCTTTTTGCAGAACATCTGCATGACCGAGCCGACAAAAATACAGGCCGGTGCAAGACCGGATACGTCGAGCGCGATCAGGATGCTCGTCATGGTTGTACCGACGTTTGCACCGAGAATGACGCCCGCTGCCTGCATCAGATCCATAATTCCGGCGTTCAGGAAGCCCATACACATGATTGTGGTCGCCGAAGACGACTGAACCACGGCAGTGACCAGAACGCCGAGAAGAAATCCCATGACAGGATTGCGCGTCAGTTTTTCCAGAAGGCTGTTCAGCTTTGGACCTGCCGCCAGCTCCAGTCCCGCGCCCATGTAGCGCATACCGAACAGGAACAGGCCAAGTCCGCCGCACAGCGACAGAATGTTATTAAATCCCATTGTATTCTCCTCACAGCAGCAGTATTCGCCTTCAAACCATTCTTTCTTCGGAGTATAAACCGAAAAGCGTCATAATCTGTAAAGCGACTTCCAGGGAATATTATAACACTTCTGTTTCGTCTTTGCACCTGCTTTTTTACATTCTTTTATAGTTTCTCTTACGTTGATTTTACATTTATTATGCAGAACGCACAATGCCCGCCTCCGTGCCGTTCCGGGAGGCGGGCAAAACATGTATAATACGGATTAAATGATCTGATCCTGCGTGCACAGTTCGCCGGAATAGCGCGTGACACAGAACGGTTCCGTGCGGCTGTCGGCATGAATGCCCAGCTCGCTGAGCAGCGAAACCATCTCATTGCATACATCAAAATCGTGATCCTTGTGTGCGACAGAAACGCGCATGGTGCCATTATACGAGCTGATGAGCAGTGCATAGGTCTGTGCGGCGCTCGGCAGGATTGCACCATACTCCTTGACATACGGCAGCATGGATTCCGGCAGCGAGAACCGGCCGACATTGGTGACAAGGAAGCTGTCCTGCAGGACAAAGTTGCGTGCAACCTCAATGCCTTCCTTCACCTTGTCCTCCAGCGGCATGTTGCGCTCATGCAGTTCGAGGCAGACCTCGCTCGCCGCCTTTCCGCGGTACAGCAGCTGCTCCGGCACAAGCTGGGTCTGGAGGAAATCATGCGTTTTGCAGCACGCCTCCTCCAACGGAAGCGATTCATATTCCGACAGATACGGCAGGTCGAGGAAGCAGACAAAATAACGCGTCGTGCTGCTCGGAATAACCTGGCGCAGGTCGACCGGAATCTGCGAAATGACCGGCTTGTCTGCACCGTTTCCATATTTGCGGTAAAAGGCACGGCTGAACACCGGCGCGAGCACGGTCAGCGGGCTGACGCCCAGCTTCTTTGTAACCGCACGCAGCTCGGAAAACGGGAAGGTGATGTCGGTCACAACCTCCGCTACGTCACCGAGGTTGGTCAGTCCCTCTGCATGCACGGCCTCCGGCTTCTGGTAAATGCCATCCGCCTTCGGTTCCATCTCCTGCAGCGCGCGGAATGCGTCCTCGCTCTCCTCGCGGGTGTACATCGTATCCAGCGCGCGGATGCTGCCGTCATTTGCCACCGGCTTGCCGCATTCCTGCAAGTACAGGAACAGCACGCAGCGGATAAATTCTTCAAAGCCTCTGCCGTCACTGATGCTGTGCTGGTATTCCATATAGATATTGTTGCCGCGGTAGCCGACGAGAAACAGATAATGATGGGTATCCGCCGAGCCGATGGCATAGCGGTGCTCCACACCTGCCGGGTCAAACGGCAGAACAACCGGATCCTCGCCGTTGACATAGCACTGATACGAGGTTTCAGTCTTTTCGATGCCGATGCACATGTGCGGGAAGCGCAGCAGCGCGATGCGTACCGCCTTGAGCAGGCACTCCGGGTCAACCGGCTCGCTCATGCGGATGGTATGGCGTGGCACGCACGCCACGGTGGATTCTGTATTATAAAGAAAAATTTTTCCATAGCTATCCGTCATTGTCAGCGGATTGATTCGCAAATCAGTCATAATTACCTCCGATGAAAATTATCAAACGAAAATACCTATTATGTCTCCTATTGTCACATTTTCCTATCCAAGTCTATTATATTCACTTTCCA
>CALYTA010000220.1 GCA_945486175.1 uncultured Clostridia bacterium
CGGGAATGCGGTAAAACGGAATGCGGTCATGCAGGAACAGATCGACTGCCGCTTCATTCGCGCCGTTCATAACCGCGCCGAGATTGCCGCGGGCTGCCGCTGCACGGCGGGCCAGCCCCAGTGCCGGAAATGCCTCTTCATCCGGCGCAAAAAATGTCAGATTGTGGCGGCGCGGCAGATCAAGCGGCGGCACCTTGCACGGCACGCGCTCCGGATAGGTCAGCGCATACTGAATCGGCAGGCGCATGTCGGGATTGCCCATCTGCGCGATGACCGAGCCGTCTTCAAATTCCACCGCCGAATGCACAATGCTCTCGCGGTGTACGACGATATCGATATCATCCGGCTCGACGTCGTACAGCCACATCGCCTCAATCAGTTCGAGACCCTTGTTCATCATGCTCGCGGAATCAATCGTAATTTTCGCACCCATGTTCCAGTTCGGATGGCGCAATGCCTGTGCCTTGGTGACATGGCGCAGCTGCTGTGCGTTCATGCCGAAAAACGGGCCGCCGGACGCCGTTAGCAGAATGCGGCTGATGCGGTTGCCCGCCGCACCCTGCAGGCACTGGAAGATCGCCGAATGCTCGGAATCGACCGGCAGGATGGCAACACCCTTTTCCCGCGCGCGCTGCATGACAATCTGTCCCGCGCACACGAGCGTTTCCTTGTTGGCAAGCGCGATGTCCTTGCCCGCGTCAATCGCGGCGAGCGTCGGCAGCAGACCGACCATGCCCACGACAGCCGTCACAACGACATCCGCCTCCGGCAGTGTCGCGGCTTCAATCAGTCCGTCCATGCCGGACACGACGCGGATATCGGTATCCGCCAGCTTTTTTGCCAGCTCCGCGGCACGCACCGGGTCATACACCGCAACCAGCGACGGATGCAGCAGGCGCGCCTGCTCCTCCGCGCGCGCAATGTTGGTATTCACCGAAATCGCACACACATGCGCATCGATCGAATCGAGAATATCGACGGTCTGCGTGCCGATGGATCCGGTGGAACCGAGAATAACAATGTTCTTCATGATTATATCCCCAAAGTCGTAAACAAATGCAGCAGCAGTTCAACTGCCGGTGCAACAAAGATCACGCTGTCAAAGCGGTCGAGCACGCCGCCGTGTCCCGGGAAGATTTTGCCGTAGTCCTTGATGCCGACCTTGCGCTTGACGATGGAAAACGACAGGTCGCCAACCTGGCCGAGCACCGCACCGAACAGGCCGATGGCAATGCACAGCGCGATGGACATGCCCGCGTCTGCCAGCGCATTGACCGCGAGGCCATAGACCACCATCAGCACCACTGCGCCGACGACGCCGCCGACCGAACCCTCAATGGTCTTCTTCGGCGAGATGACCGGTGCCAGCTTGTGCTTGCCGAATGCCATGCCGGCGAACAGCGCGAAGGTATCCGAGCCCCATGCCGCCAGCAGCGGGATAAGGATATAGACCTTGCCGTTTGCCTCTGTCATCGTGAACATGCGGATCAGGCTCATCAGCATATACGGGATGATGATGCCGCCGAAATATGCGCCCGCAACCTCAGTAAAGCCAATTTTTTTGTGGCAGCGCAGCAGGATGGCAAACAATACAACCACACCTGCCAGCAGCATCGCGCGCAGCCAGTATTCACTGTAGCTGTTGCGTGCGCTTGCCATCGAAGTGCCGAGCGCCAGCAGCATGGCTGCAATCTGCAGGGGCTTGCTGTCCTTTCCTGCAACTGCCGCTGTAAATTCCTGCGCCGCGATGACCGACAGCGCCATCATACACAGCTGCGCGACAATCGACGGGCAGAAAAACAGCACGACTACGACAAATACCGCACCGACCACGCCAAATGTGACTCGAGTCTTCATATCTTTTAAACGCCTCCGAACCTTCTCTGTCTTCCGTTATAGCTTGCAATCGCCTGTTCCAGATCCTCCGGCTTGAAGTCCGGCCACAGGACATCGGTGAAATAAAACTCCGCATATGCCGCCTGCCACAGCAGGAAATTGGAAATGCGAACCTCTCCGCTGGGGCGGATAATCAGATCCGGGTCGGGCATATGTGCCGTGTACAGATTTTCGGAAACCGTGTCCTCCGTGATATCCTCCGGTGCAAGCTCGCCTGCCTGTACACGCCTTGCAATCGCGCGCACGGCATTTTTGATTTCATCCCGGCCGCCATAGTTGATGCACAGGCTTGCAATTGCCGGATGCTCCAGCTTCGCCGCTGCCTCGTTGCACTCGTCGATGAGCGCGCGGATATCCTCCGGCAGCACAGACAAATCACCCAGCACCTGCACAGCGACATTGTTTTCCGCCATCGTGTCAATCGCTTCCCTGAGATAACGGCGGAACAGGTTCATCAGGGTTTCCACTTCCTCCGCCGGGCGCTTCCAGTTTTCCGTGGAAAACGCATACACGGTAAAGTATTTGACGCCAATATCCTTGCAGTATGTGGCAATCGTGCGGAAGGTCTCCGCACCGACCTTGTGCCCTGCTGTGCGCGGCAGGCCGCGCTTTTTTGCCCACCGGCCATTTCCGTCCATAATCACAGCAATGTGCTGCGGAACCGGACGTTCCTTCGGCTGCTCCCCGTCTTTTTTCAGTATATTGAACAACGCCACGCTACTATAACACCTACCTTTCCTTTTCGGGCATGAATCCGCTGAATACGCGATATGGGCGGCTGCTCCCCAGCCGCCCACATGTCCCGAACGTGTAGCAAATGTGTGTCAGACAGACTTCAGCTCGTCCGACTTCTTCGCCGTGGTAGCATCAATCTGCTTGATATATTTATCCGTCAGCTTCTGCATCTCCTTCTCGGCGTCCTTCAGCTCGTCCTCGGTCATCTCAGACTTCTTCTTTGCAGCCTTCCACTTATCCATCGCGTCACGGCGGATATTGCGGATGGCAACCTTGGAAGCCTCGCCTTCCTTGGCAACCTGCTTGATGAGCTCCTTACGGCGCTCCTCCGTCAGCGGCGGGAATGTCAGTCGAATGACCTTGCCGTCGTTCTGCGGATTGATGCCGATGTCAGAGGTCTGAATGGCCTTGGTGATCGCCTTGAGCAGCGATGCATCCCACGGCTGAATGGTCAGCGTACGCGGGTCGGGGGAAGAAATTGCTGCGACCTGGGAAATCGGGCTTGCCGCACCATAATAATCTACGCTGATCTTGTTGAGCACGCCCGCATTGGCTCTGCCTGCGCGGATACCTGCCAGGTTGGAATCGAGAACGTCCATTGTCTTCTGCATCTTGGTTTCAAACGGTTTCATCTCGGGTTTCATATCGTCAAACTCCTCTCTCTGATTGGA
>CALYTA010000221.1 GCA_945486175.1 uncultured Clostridia bacterium
GCACGAAACCTGATGGTTTTCTGCGGTGACAATCGCGCCGGTCTCAGAAGCTGCCTTGAGGATCAGCTCCTCATCCAGCGGCTTCCATGTGTGCATGTCGATGACACGCGCGGAGATGCCCTTTGCTGCCAGCTGCTCCTCTGCCTTGAGCGCTTCGTCTACCAGAATGCCGGAAGCGATGATGGTGACATCAGTGCCGTCGCGCAGCGTGATGCCCTTGCCGATTTCAAATTCCGAGCCGTCTGCATAGACCGTGGTAAAGCCCTTGCGGATCAGGCGCATGTAAGTCAGACCCGGCTGCTTTGCCAGCTGTTTGGTCAGCGCATTGGTCTGTGCGTAGTCGCAGGAGTCGATGACAACTGCATTCGGCACGGTCATGTACAGTGCGCAGTCCTCAAACGGCATATGGGTTGCACCGTTGAACGCTGCGGTAACGCCAGGGTCGGAACCGATGACATGTACCGGCAGCTGGGAATATCCGGCGGACAGGAATGCCTGGTCAAACGCACGGCGGGATGCGAAGCAGCCGAACGAATGGATAAATGCCTTCAGTCCGGTTGCTGCCATGCCTGCGGCAACGCCCATGGCGTTCTGCTCGGCAATGCCTGCGTTGAAGGTCTGCTCCGGGAATGCCTTCAGCAGCTTGCCCGTATTGATGCAGCCCATCAGGTCACAATCGATATGGACAATGCTCTTGTCCTGCTCCATCAGTTCGAGCATTGCGGATACATAGCCGTCACGGTTTGCACGGCTGTCCTTTTCATGCTTTCCAATCAAAGTGTAGCTCATTGGTATTCCCCCTCCTTTACTTCTGCGCGCGGATGGCTGCAAGCTCTGCCTCGGATGCCGCAATGGCTTCATCCCACTGCTCCTGTGTCGGCTGGGAGGAGTGTGCGCCGGACGGCTCCGCAAAGGTTGCGCCCTTGCCCTTGGTGGTATTCAGAATCAGGCAGGTCGGCTGGCCCTTGACCTGATAAGCTGCCTGAATGGCATCATAAATCTGCTCCACATCGTTGCCGTCTTCGACATTGATAACGTTCCAGCCAAATGCATCAAACTTCGCGCCGATGCCCTTGCCATGGCCCATGACGTCGGCAACCGCACCATCCAGCTGGCGCTTGTTGTCGTCTACCAGGCAGACCAGATTGTCCAGCTTGTAATGTGCGGCAAACTGTGCAGCCTCCCAGATCTGGCCCTCATCGCATTCGCCGTCGCCGACTGCGACAAAGACATGGCTGTTTCTGCCCTGTACCTTATTGCCGAGCGCTGCGCCAACCGCTTCGCTCATGCCCTGTCCCAGAGAACCGGTCGTCAGATCAACGCCGACGGTCTTCGTGCGGTCTGTATGGGACGGGAAATCCGTGCCCGGCTGGTTGAGCGTATATGCGCTCTCCATCGGGTAATAGCCCTTGAGGCCGAGCGTTGCGTACATAACCGGACCGCCATGTCCCTTGGACAGAACGAACCAGTCGCGGTCTTCCCAGCGCGGGTTTTTCGTGTCGATGTTCATGACCTCGCCGTACAGAACTGCCATGGCATCTGCCATCGACATCGAGCCGCCGACATGTCCGAAGCCGCGCGAAGCGATAACCTTCAGCGTTTCCAGACGGATTTCCGCAGCAAAAACGCGCAGCTGCTGCATCTTCTGCTTTTTATCCATGCTTACCTCCTGTTTTGACATAACAGAAGCCCGTCCAAATGCCATATGCACAAGGACGGTCTTCCATTCTTTATTCGTCCAATTGAGTTTCGTATGCTTCGAGAATCATTTCTGCCAGCCTGACAGCACCGGTGCAGTCGCCAGCGGTTGCGCTGACGGACTGCTCTCCGGCCTGTACTTCGTTGACAAACTGCTGCATCTCCTGATAATATGCTTCTCCCCAGCGATCAAGGTAATGGTCGATGCATTCATGCACCTCACCGCCGCGGGTGAACTGTGTCACGCGGGCACGGCGCGGGGATTCGCAGATGCGAAGTGTTCCCTTCGTGCCGATGATCTCGCTCTCCACATGGGAGCCGTGGGGTGCTGTGCGTCCGCAATAGAAAAAGGCTGCGGCGTTGTTGTCAAACTGAACGAGTGAAAAGCCGTTGTCGACGTCATGATTTTTCGCAAAATCTGCGAATACATAGGCGCCGCCGCAGGCATATGCTTTCTTCGGCTCGGAACCGAGCAGCCACCGCGCCAGATCGTAATCGTGTACACCCATGTCGAGGAACCACTTGCCGTTTGCCTCCGCACGCGCGACCTGTGCCTCGCCCTGCCAGACCGGGTCGAGGCTGTACCCGCGGAAGAAAATCGGTGTGCCAATTTCCCCCGCGTCAATGCGGCGCTTTGCATCGGCATAGGATGCGTCAAACCGGCGCATAAATCCTACGGCAAATATTTTTCCTCCGGCAGCCGCCAGACGCTCGATTTCCGCGCATTCTGCGGCATCCATGCCGGTCGGCTTCTCGATGAACACATGCAGGCCCTCCTCCACCGCAAGGCGCACATGTTCCAGATGTACATTGGTCGGCGAGATGATCGCAACAGCATCCAGCTTTGCCTTTTTTAGCATTTCCGCGTAATCGGTATACACCTCAGGGGTCTCCCATTCGCGGCGCACTTCATCCAGCTTTGCCTGTGTCCGGGTACAGACTGCTGCCAGCTCGGCATTGGGAATGCGGAACATCAGATTCTCCGCATGTACTCTGCCAAGCGGGCCGAGACCGACCAGACCAACGCGAACCTTTTTCATATTGTGTTCCTTTCTGCAGATCAGTTGATGCGTGCGATTGCCTTAGCCAGCTGCTTCTTCATCTCGAGGTTGCCCTGACGCGCGATCATGATGCGCTGTGCCTGCGGAGAGCCTGCACCATGCATGGACTCCGGCAGGTAACCGACAGCTGCGGTACCCATGGTCATGTTCTCGATCAGGCGCAGGACGCGCATACGGTCCTCCGTCGGAACGGATGCGACACCCTTGAGATACTTCTCGATGTAGTCATGCGTTGCCGGATTGCGGTAATCCGCTTCGGACGGCTGCGTTACCATCAGGCCGCCTGCCAGATCCTGTGCCAGACGCGCGATGTCATACGGGAAGCGGGTGACGTTCTGCTTGCAGACATTTGCCAGCAGCAGATCGATCAGATAGTTGCCGGACTTGGTCTGCGTGCCCTGAGAGGAACATGCAATGCCGCAGGCATACAGGGTCTCATTCAGGTGGGTCATCTCGATGATCTTGTCCTTGACATGGGAAGCCTTTAACCATCCCCAGAAGGTGCGGGACAACATCCTGGAGGTGGCGCTGGACTATCTGGC
>CALYTA010000222.1 GCA_945486175.1 uncultured Clostridia bacterium
TAATGAAGTTTTGTATGTTGTCAGCCATAGTATGTTCTTTTTTTTATTGTTTAAAAAAAATAAATGAATATACTGTAAGAAAAGAAGCGAAAGAATGCGAACGTACCGCATGCAATGCCGGTTGGTTTGGATCGCGCTTTTTCTAAATCTTTGCGTGAAATAACAGGGAAAAGGGAAGGATTCACTATGATTCGCGACAAAAAGTTCTATAAAACCTTTGCGATCCTGACACTCAGCATCGCACTGCAAAACCTGCTGACCTATTCGGTCAACCTGGCGGATAACATCATGATCGGACGATATTCTCAGGACGCGCTGTCCGGCGTCTCGCTGTGCAATCAGTTCCAGTTCTTTTTACAGATGCTGGTTGTCGGTGTAAGTGAGGGCATTGTCGTGCTCGGCGCACGGTACTGGGGCAAAAAGGAAATCAAGCCGATTCCGAGCATCATCGGCTGCGGCCTGCGCTTCGGCGGCGGTCTGGCGGCTGTGCTGTTTGTACTGGCGCTGCTGTTCCCGCGCCAGCTCATCAATCTGATGACCAATGACGCGGCAGTTGCGGAGGAAGCAGTTAAATATTTGCAGATTATCTGCTTTACTTATATCATTTTTGCAATCACCAACATGCTGGCATCTTCACTGCGCTCCATTGGCATTGTAAAAATCGGCTATATCATCGCAGGCTCGACGCTTTGCATCAACATCGTGCTCAACTACATCCTGATCTACGGACATTTCGGCGCGCCGGCACTCGGTGTCCGCGGCGCAGCGATTGCAACGCTGGTTTCGCGCACAGTTGAGCTGCTGATTGTCATCTGGTATCTCAAGTACCGCGAGCATACGCTCAACCTGACGCTGAAAAAACTGATTTTTATCGACAACCAGTATATGGCGGATTATGTCCGCATTTCCCTGCCGCTGCTTGTCACGCAGGCACTGTGGGGCATCAATTCGATTTTCCAGACCGCAATCATCGGCAATATGGACGATTCTGCATCCGTCCTGCCTGCGAACTCGATTTCCGTCATTGTCTATCAGATTATTTCCGTCATCGGTTATGGCGCGGCAAGCGCAGCGGCAATTGTCACAGGGCGCACGCTGGGTGAGCATGAGGACGACCCGGTTACAGGCATCAAGCCTGTGCTGCACACACTGCAAATTGTGTTTGTTGTCATCGGCGTGGTCACCGGCGTGGTTCTGTACCTGTCCCAGTGGCCGATCCTGATGATTTACAACACCCTGACTCCGCGTGCTGCGGAGCTGACCGGACAGTTTATCACCGTGCTGGCGATTACGACGGTCGGCACATGCTATCAGATGGCGACCGACTGCGGTTTCCTGCGCGCCGGCGGCGATACGAAATTCTGCATGATTAACAACAACATCTGGACATGGCTCATCTGCCTGCCGTCTGCATTCCTGTCCGCGTTTGTATTCCATTTTCCGCCTGCTGTCGTTTTCTTCTGCCTGAAGATGGACCAGCTCGGCAAATGCCCGGTTGTGTACCTGCGCATCCGCTCGTTCAAGTGGATTCACAAGGTCACCCGGTAATGCGTGGAAAATATAAAAGCTGTCCGCACCTGCGGGCAGCTTTTTTGCATATGGCTGAAAAATCAGAACGGCGACGGCTCTCCGACAAAACCGCTGTCAAACCGCGCGGCATAGGCGCGGTATTGCTGTGCTGTCATTTGGGGCTGGAAGCTGCCGACCAGTGCGCGCGCCTGCGCAGCGCCATCGCGGAGCAGGCGATATAGTGTCAGTGCGGCGAGCTTTGCGGGCTGCACATAGGCGGCTTTTTCATCGGCAATACGGAAATCTGCACCGTGCAGCGTGCCGGAAAAACCGGAAAATGTGAAGTTTACCACCGGCATGCGGTGCGACAGGTCGCCGACATCGGTTGACGCCGCATTGTGTACGAGCGGGCTGACCGGCTCAAAGGTGCTGCTGTCGGTGTCCGCGAGCAGGGAAGCTGCCTGTGTCAGCGCTTCGCACGGCGGACACGGCACGGTGGGCAGATATCCCATGCCGTCGGTGATTTCGATGTCCGCGCCGAAGGCATAAGCCGCACCGCGATAGGCACGGTCAATTTTTTTGTCGGTCTCCAGCAGTGCATCCCAGGTTTTTGCGCGCACCTGTAAATCGACAATGACCTCATCCGGAACAACGTTGACAGCTGTGCTGCCCATGCGCACGACTTCGCCGATGCGGATGCAGTCCTCATCGCGGAAGGTACTGCGCAGCATGCCGATGGCACTGCGTGCGAGTGTCACGACATCCAGCGCATTGATGCCCTTTTCCGGTGCGATGGCGGTGTGTGAAGCGCGCCCTTTGATGCGGATGAGCTTGGAAAGAAAGCCGCTCGTTGAGTTGCTGCCGAGCAGAAAATCGCTGTCACAGTGTACCATGTGTGCGTGTGTGGTCACAGCTGCGTCAATGCCGTCAAAGGCGCCGTCCATCAGCAGCTGCGGCTTGCCGCCGCAGTACTGTGCTACGCCGTCCCGTTGCAGCTGTGCCATGCGGTTCATCGGCACATGTTCCTCACAGGGAACAGCGAAAAAGACCGCACTGCCGCCCAGCTCCGCCGCAATTTCCGGGGCGCTCAGCGCGAGTGCCGCGCCTGCGAGTGCGGCGAGCTGCATGTGGTGTCCGCAGGCGTGTGACATGCCGGTTTCCGGAACCGCCAGCGGGTGCTCCGGGCAGCGGATGCCGTCCAGCTCACCGATCAGGCAGACGGCAGGGCGGGCATGGCCCACCCGTGCGCGCACGCCGGTGACAGCAAGACCGGTTTCCACCTGCAATCCGCAGCGGTGTTCCAGCCAGTCCGCGACACAGCGTGCAGTGCGCTGCTCCGTATAACCCAGCTCGGCGTGTGCATAAATATCGTTGGCAAATGCCGCCAGCTCGGATGCGTGGTCGTCGATGATGCGGCAGATGCGTGCTTCCGTCGTGTTCATGGAAAAATCCCTCCTGCTGTTTCCCAGTATACCGCGGGCGAAAAACGGTTGCAAGGTGCAAATAACGCGGTATAATGGAAAGTGACAGAAAAGACAGATGATAAAAGGAGCAGGGAGACATGAAATTTTGCTATGAATGCGGCACGGAACTGACAGAAAAATATCTCGAACGCGAGGGCATGGTGCAGTTCTGCCCGAAGTGCAAACAGTTCCGCTTTCCGATTTTCAACACCGCGGTGAGCATGGAGGTGCTCAATCCGGCCCAGACGCATGTGCTGCTCATCCAGCAGTATGGCAAAACGCGCAACATCCTTGTTG
>CALYTA010000223.1 GCA_945486175.1 uncultured Clostridia bacterium
TCAACCATTGTATCAACCGGAGGGTTCCGTTATGATTTACGTTACGAGTGATTTGCACGGCTGTCTGGAAGACTGGAAGAGCCTGCTGCAAAAAATCCATTTTTCTGACAATGACACCATGTTTGTACTGGGCGACTGCGTCGATCTCGGCCCCGATCCCATCGGCTTGCTGCACGATATGATGGAGCGCCCGAATGTGTTCCCGATCCTCGGCAATCATGAATGGATGTTTGCCCGCTGTGCGCGTACCATCCCGCCCGAGGCGAACATGGACAATCTGATGTCCTTTTTTGACGATTATTCCATCCGCGACCTTGCCCAGTGGGCGACGGATGGCGGCCAGCCTACGCTCTCACAGTTCCTTGAGCTGGATGAAGAGGGCCGCGAGGCCATTCTCGATTATATCGGCGAGATGACGCTGTATGAAGAGACCGAGGCGGACGGTGTTTCGTTCGTGCTGACCCACAGCGGCATTGAGGAATTCGATCCCGACCAGCCGCTGGAAGACTATCCGCCCTCCGCGTTCCTGATGGCACATCCGGAGCCGGGCATGGAGTATTTTCCCGACCGCACAGTCATCGTCGGCCACCGCCCGACCTATCGTCTCAAGGGCGGCACTGCGGGAAAAATTCTCGACGACGGCGGCATTATTTATATCGACTGCGGTGCGGCGCATAAGGAGGATGGCGGCTGTGTCGGCTGCCTGCGCCTTGACGACTTCGAGGAATTTTATATCGACTGAGCTTTTACAGAGAAAACCCGGTTTCCGCCGTCTGGCGAAAACCGGGTCTTTTTTTCTGTTATTTTCTGTTATTTGATGCGTTCCCGTATGTACTGCTCGAGCGTATCGGTTGTGCGCTCGATGCCCAGTTTATTGCTGTTGATGCACAGGTCATAATTGCGCGAATCGCCCCACTTCATCTCACAGTAGTGATTGTGATAGGCCTTTCGCTTTCTGTCATGCCGCCAGATCATGCGCTCCGCCTCTGCCCGCGAAATCAGGTGAAGGCCCGCAATACGGTTGATTTTGGCATCCATGTCGCCGAGTACAAAAATCGTAATCAGTCCGGGATTGCCCTTCAGAATGGTCTCTGCGCACCGTCCGACAATGACAAAGGATTCGCCTTCCTCCGCCTTTTTGCGCAGGAAGTCAAACTGCATGTTGGCAACCTGCTCCTCCGGCGAGTTGCTGAAGCCGCGAACCGTCCGGGAAAACAGATGGCTTTTCGGCAGCTCGTCATACTTCTCCAGATTGCTGGAATCCACATTCTTTTCGTCTGCAATTTCCTCGAGGAGGTTGCGGTCATACAGCGGCAGTTCAAAGCGCCGCGCCAGCTCCTCAGCGATACAGTGCCCGCCGCTTCCAAATTCACGGCTGACAGCAATAATCAGTTGCTTGCTTTCCATACTTCTACCTCTCTCACAAATAGCGTACCCAAATGAAAACCGTTGAAATGACCAGAACGATAATGGTTGCCGGAACCGATCTGCGGCAGTACTGGCCCCAGCTGACCGGATGGCCCTCACGCGCGGCAACCGATGTGCCGACAACATTGGCAGACGCGCCGATCGGCGTCGCGCTTCCGCCGACATCCGTGCCCATCGACAGTGCCCACGCAAGTACAGAAAGTTCCGCATCGGTCGTCAGCGCCAGCGTCTTGATAACCGGAATCATCGTCGCAGCAAACGGGATGTTGTCCACAAAGGCGCTTGCCACCGCAGAGACCCAGATGATAATTGCCGTCATGAGCATCAGGTTGCCGCCGCTGACCTCACCGATATAAAAGGCAATGATTTCGAGAATGCCTGTCTGTTCCAGACCGCCGACAACCATAAACAGGCCGATAAAGAACAGCAGGGTCTTGTAATCCACCTTTTTCAGCAGCATCGGGGCATGCCGTCCCGCGGCAAGCAATGTCGCCGCCGCACTCAGCACGCCGATCAGCGCGACTGTCATGCCGGTCTGCGCATGGGTAACCAGCAGAATCACCGTACCTCCGAATACCAGGCAGCTGAGCACAAAGCCGCGCTTGTCTGTAATCGCATCCAACGGATTGGGATACGCTATAGGAGCACTGGCTGCGGTGCCTGCCGGCTGCAGCTCCTTTCGATAAGCAAAATAGAAATAAAATACGATAGCAATGAGCGAAATGCCAGCCATCACGCCGGTATTGGTGATAAAATCGGCAAAGGAATAACCGAGCGAGGTGCCGATGATGATGTTCGGCGGGTCACCGCACATCGTCGCCGAACCGCCCAGATTCGCACAGAATATTTCGGACAATATCATAGGCACAGGATTGAACTTCAACAGCTGTGCCAGTTCAACCGTGACTGCCGCGAGGAACAGGATGACTGTGATGCTGTCGATGAACATCGCCAGCACTGCCGACATAATCATGAACGTGATAAAAATCGGAATGACCTGATAGTGCACAAATTTTGCAATTGTCATGCACAGCCAGCGGAAAAATCCGACACGTGCCATGCCTTCTACCATAATCATCATTCCGGCGATAAAGATAATCGTCGCCCAGTTGATGCCGCTTGACTCCTCCGAAACCGGATAGCGTTCATACCAGAAGCTCAGATGCGTCATGTTTTCCAGATTGAGTGTCTTGAGCATTGCCTCTGTGCTGTGCATACACAATCCGAATACGATCAGGAACATGGCGCAGCCGCTGATCAGTGTGACGATATGCCGTTCGACTTTTTCCGAGATGATCAATAAGAACATCACTACAAAAATAATGCCTGCCGCAATTTGTGCTATCATAGCAAATCCCTTCTTTCTCCGGCGCGCTGCGAAACACGCATACGCCCAATGGTATGGATTTTTTCGCAAAACAAGGCGAGAAACCGCGAAAATCCATCTGAATTTCAGGATTTGCCAACAATGCATTGCAGAAAAAACCTGTTCCGGGCACACTTCAACCCGTTCTGCCGCAGTCCGGCCGCCTGTGCTGCCGTACCTGCCAGTTTCCCCGATCAGCCAAAAGTTATGTCAGAACATCTCAAAAAAATCACCTGCACAGCTGTGCTAACAGGCATTTTTCCGCATTTCTTAGCATTTTCTTAGCTTCACAGGGACAGTTTTCCCGCTGAACGATATGCCGTATGCCCCTGAACATTACGAATTGTAACCCCTCCCTTTGAATATCCGTATTCTAGCAAGCTGTCGAATTTTTGTCAAGTCCCATTTATGAAACCGTCTGTTTTCCGCGCCTCCATGCGATTCTGGTGGAAAACGTGTAAATT
>CALYTA010000224.1 GCA_945486175.1 uncultured Clostridia bacterium
GAAGTTCCATGAGAAGGAAGCGGAGATCGTCGCGCAGGCGGGCCGTCTGGGCGCAGTCACCATCGCGACCAACATGGCAGGCCGAGGCACGGATATCGTGCTGGGCGGCAACCCGGAATTCATGGCAATCGATGCGCTGCGCAAGGCAGGCTTTGAAGAGGCTGTGATCGCCGAGGCAAACGGTCATGCGGATACGGAGGACCCGGAGATTCTGCATGCGCGCGAGGAGTTCCAGCGCCATTATGACACGTTTAAAAAGCAGACCGATGCGGACGCTGAGCGCGTGCGCGCGGCGGGCGGCCTGTGCATTCTCGGCACGGAGCGCCATGAATCCCGCCGCATTGACAACCAGCTCCGCGGCCGTGCCGGACGTCAGGGCGACCCCGGCGAGTCCAATTTCTACATTTCCATGGAAGATGACCTGATGCGCCTGTTCGGTTCGGAGCGCGTCATGGGCATGCTGGATAAAATGGGCATGGATGATGAGACCCCGATCGACCAGAAGATGCTGTCCGGTGCCATCGAGAGCGCACAGAAGAAGGTCGAGTCGCGCAACTTCGGCATCCGCAAAAATGTCCTGCAATATGACGACGTGCTCAACACACAGCGCGAGGTCATCTACAAGCAGCGCCAGGATGTGCTCGATGGCCGCGATCTGAGTGAATCCATCCTCGGCATGGTTGACAGCGTCGTTGCGACGGTTGTACACGGCGTGCTGGGCGAAAAGCCCTATGTTGAGCCGCAGGATGTGGAGAACATCAAGCGCCATTTCCTCGGCCAGTTCCTGAAGCCGGAGGATTTGACCTATAACGACAGGGAAATTAACGATCTGACGCCGGATTCCCTGACCAATGAGATCTGTGATATTGCGCATCAGGTCTATGCGGCGAAGGAAGAAGAGCTGACGCCGAACATCATGCGCGAACTGGAGCGCGTCGTGCTGCTGCGCAATGTCGACGAGAAGTGGATGGATCACATCGATGCGATGACCGAGCTGCGAAACGGCATCCGCCTGCGCGCCTATGCACAGCGCGACCCGGTTGTCGAGTACAAGCGCGAGGGCTCGGATATGTACGACGAGATGATTGCGATGATCCGCGAGGATACTGTCCGCATGATGTACACTGCGCGCGTGCGCGTCCATGAGGAGCCGAAGCGCGAGAAGGTTGCGGAGGAAACCGCGACATCGGGCGACCAGACTGTAAAGAAAACGCCGCAGAAGGCGGTCAAAAAGCCGGGACGCAATGACCCGTGCCCGTGCGGCAGCGGCAAGAAATACAAAAAGTGCTGCGGACGCAACGCATAACATACAGATGTCCTGACACAGGCAGGGCGGCAGTTCAGAAGGTACTGCCGCCCGCTTTTGTGAAAAAATGTTCCACAGATGGGAAAACCTGTGCTATACTGGACAGAAGAAACTGGGAAAACAGGGTTGTTTTCCGTTCCGGAGGAATTCCATCATGAAACGCAACTGGATGTATCTGATATTGATTGTGCTGGCAGGTGCGGCAGGTGCCGTGCTGCGCGGCAGCAGCCTGCTGTATGGCTGTGAGCCGGAAACCGGGCTGCCGGTCCCCGGATACCTGCCCGCGACAGCACTGATTGTGCTGACCGTCTGTACCATTGTGCTGTTCGCTGTACTCAGCCGCATGTGGTTCGGAAAAGTGGACGGCTGCCGGTTTGAGCAGCTGTTCAGCGGCATGGGGAAGATGGCGGGCGTGCTGTGTGCAATTGCAGCCATCGGCATGATCCTGTTCAGCGCGCTCAGCGTTTTGCAGCTGCCCGAACATCTGCTTGAGCAGACGGTTGACCTGAACGGCAGCCTGATGTACCCGAGTGCACTGATTGCCGCGGCGGTTGCGGTGTTGTGGGTGCTGGCACTGTGCTCCGGCATTTCGCTGCTGCTGGCTGCGGCTGCGCAGCTGCGCGGTGCGGAGGTAAACCGGCGGACAGGGATTTATTTCACGGTTCCGATGTTCTGGTGCTGCCTCGACCTGATTATGCTGTACCATGAGAACAGCGGCAATCCGGTCACGTCGCAGTACAGCTATGCGCTGCTGCTGGTCATCGCAGTCATGACGGCGTTTTACAGCATCGGCGGCTTCCTGTTTGCGGCAAAGGGTTCGGCAGCGCGGTTTTTCGCGTCGGTCGGCGTGGCGCTGTATCTGGCATGCGTGCATGTCGGCGGCACAGCGGCATCGTGCCTGATGTCGGGGGATGGTTTTTACAGCCAGCTCGGCGTGACCGGCACAATGCGGCTTGCGGTCTACGCCTGCACAGCAGTATATCTGCTCGTATATCTGGTGCACGCACTGCGCCGTGTGCCGGGAATCAAAGCTGCGCCGGAGCCGGCGGAGCAGGAACAGGCAGAATAACAAAAAACAGCCTTCACCGGTGCGGTGCATCGGCAGAAGGCTGTTTCTTTTTGCTGTATTTATCGTTCCGGCAGGCCCATAAAGCTGAGCTGGAACAGCTCCTCGGGCAGCGGCGCACCGGTCTGTACGGCGTCATAGCACACATCCATGAGCTGCGCGGCAAAGCGCTGGGACCGGTCGAAAATCTGGAAATAATCGGTGTAGCAGCGCATATGCGGTGTAGCGGCATCGATCCACGCGCGGTGGTCAAGGTTCAGGCAGTTGGCATCCAGAGGATGCGTCGGGCGCATGAGGCTGGAGACCGCGCCGGGTGAGCCGAGCCGTGTTTCCAGCCAGCTGACAGCGGCAGTGCGCCTGCCGCTTTTGTCGTGCAGCATGCGCTGCATGCGCAGCATGGAGCGCATGCACGATTTGACTGTCTTGGGTGTGACGCGCGTGCCATATACATTCCAAACTGCATGTGACAGCAGCGGGGCAATGGCGTTTAAGCATTTGGCATCGCACGACAGCAGGACATAGGCACGGAAATCCGCGCTCCCGCCCGGATGGATGCGCTCGATGAGCGCGCGGTCCAGTTCGGCCTCACACAGATTGTGCAGTGCGGTGTGTGACATCCACGGATACAGCGGATCAAGCCGGTAATTGGCCATGTATGTGACGAACGGATGCGCGGAGCGGTCGAGAATATAGTGGCAGCAGAAACCGAGCAGGTAGGCTGTGGCCTCCGGTGTGTTCTGGCGGGCGCATTCCGCAGTCAGTGCGGAAAACATGCGCGCTGCGCGTTCGTTATGTATGCGGTGCCCGGTGCGGCAGATGTGATTTTCATACAGAGGTTGGTAATAATATAAAATATCCGGTCCCTGTGCGCCCCAGCGGAA
>CALYTA010000225.1 GCA_945486175.1 uncultured Clostridia bacterium
CAGCAGGGTTGCAGGCGGAGCGCACGCTCCCGTACAGGCTTGCATCATCGTTGTCAACAAGTGGGATCTCGTCGAGAAGGACGGCAAGACGATGCATCAGTACACGCGCCGCGTGCGCGAGGGACTGGCGTATATGCCGTATGCGCCGGTGCTGTTCCTGTCCGCGATGACCGGCCAGCGCGTGCCCAAGCTGTTTGACACAATCAACGCGGTTTATGAGCAGAACGGCAGGCGCATTCCGACCGGCCAGCTCAACTCACTGCTCGCGGAAGCAACTGCACGCGTGCAGCCGCCGACGGACAAGGGACGCCGCCTGAAGATTTATTATATGACGCAGTCGGGTGTTCGTCCGCCTACGTTTGTCTGCTTCTGCAATGATGCGCGCCTGTTCCATTTCTCCTATCAGCGCTATCTGGAAAATCAGATCCGCGAGGTATATGGTCTGGATGGCACGCCAATCCGCATGATTATCCGCGAACGCGGCGATAAGGAGAACGGCTAAATGGATTTTGTGGTCAATATTCTCATCCTTGCGGTTGTGGGCTACCTGCTGGGCAGCATCAATTCGGCGATTCTCGTGTCCAGGCTGACCATGGGGTATGACATCCGCACAAAGGGCAGCGGCAACGCCGGACTGACCAATGCCTACCGCTGCATGGGCGGCGGCAGGACACTGCTCGTGCTGGTCGGCGATGTGGCAAAGGCAGCCATCGCGCTGTATATCGGCGGCATGCTGATGGGCGCAATGGGCAAGCTCATTGCAGGCGCATTTGTCATACTTGGACATGTCTTTCCGCTGTATTTCGGCTTTAAAGGCGGTAAGGGCGTGCTGGTCGGCGCAACCATGATCGCAATGTTCGACTGGCGCATTATCCTGATCCTGCTGGTGGTATTTATCATACTGGTCGGCGCGACGAAATGGGTTTCGCTCGGTTCTGTGACAGCGGCTGCGCTGTTCCCGTTCCTGACTTATTATTTTTACCGGGATGTGCCGATGTTTGTACTGACAGCAGGTATGGCCGCTGCGGTTATTTATATGCACCGCAGCAATATTGTCCGCATCCTGCACGGGGAAGAAAATAAGTTTACGCTGCACGGAAGCCACAAGTAAGGCGCTGCGCGGTGCACGATCTATACGGAGGAGTTTCTGCATGAAGATTTTTGTAGTCGGCTGCGGCGGCTGGGGTATGGCGCTGTCCATTCTCCTGCATGAAAATGGACATGAGGTCACCGCCTGGTCGTTTTTTGAAGAGGAATGCCGTGTGCTGCGCGAGGAGCGCGGCAATGAGCGCCTGCTGCCCGGTATCAAGCTGCCGGAGGAAATTGAGATTACCAATGATCTGACAGGCGCTGCGGAAGCAGATATCGTTCTGATGGCAGTGCCGTCGTTTGCGGTACATTCGACCGCGCAGCAGCTGTCGCACATCATTCCGGCGCAGACAGTCATTGTAAATGTCGGCAAGGGCCTTGACCGCGACAACGATTATTGCCGTTTTTCTGAGACCATCACGAATGCCACCAATGGCAAAAACCCGGTTGTCGCGCTGACCGGCCCGACCCATGCGGAGGAAGTCGCACGCGGCATCCTGACTGCAATTCTGGCGGCATCTGAGTCGCGTGCAGCGGCAACGCTGGTACAGCAGGCATTTATGAATGACCGTTTCCGCGTCTATATCTCGCCGGATATCATCGGTGCAGAGCTGGGCGGCTGTTTTAAAAATATCATTGCACTGGCGGCAGGTATCTGTGACGGTGTCGGCCTGGGCGATAACTCCAAGGCGGCACTGATGACGCGCGGACTGACGGAGATTGCACGCCTGGGCGTGGAACTGGGCGGACGCAGTGAGACCTTCGCCGGACTGTCCGGCATGGGTGACCTGATTGTTACCTGTACCTCGATGCATTCGCGCAACCGCCGTGCCGGTATTAAAATCGGACAGGGCATGGATGTACAGCAGGCGATGAAGGAAGTCGGCGCTGTCGTCGAGGGCTATTATGCGACTGAAGCGGGCTATATGCTGGCACAGAAGACGGGAATCGATATGCCGATTACCAGTGCCATGTATGATCTGCTGTATCGCGGCAAGCCGGTACAGGAATGCATTCAAAAGCTCATGGCGCGCCCGCGCAAGAGCGAAATTGAAGAAATCTGGAGATAATCAAAACGGAGTCGCGGCAGGTTCGTGACTCCGTTTTTTGAATCGGAAAAGAAAGAGGTTTATGTATGAAAACAAGTGTATTGCTGTACAATTTCACAGCGGAGGAAAACAAACGATGGACGGCAGCACTGGCAGCGCTTCCGGAGGTGCGGCAGGTGATTGTGGACAAGGAACAGTATGCTGCGCCGCTGTGCGAGCTGCTGGACGGAACACCGGCTGCTGTATCTGCTCCTTATGCCGGAGCCGGAGACTTTGCGGAGCGTATGCTCGTGATGGAGGGTGTGGACAGCATGCTGTTTGACTTCCTGCTCAGGCTGTGTGACATGATTACCGGTGAAAACGTGCTCCGCGCGATTGTGACGGACACCAATCGAAACTGGAATTCAATCTATCTGCATGAACAGCTCATGGAGGAGGAACGTCAGGTCCGCGCATGGCAGATGCAGCGCGGGGATAAGAAGTAACGGGAAAAACAGCGGGAGCCGCCCGAAGAGATAGGCTTCCCGCTGTATCATCCCGATATCAAAAAAGCTCCCTGCGGAGAGCAGAGAGCCAATTTATTCCCGTTAATATCAAATCAGATTGCGCGGGTAACCTTGCCGGAACGGAGGCCGCGTCCTGCCGGTGGCAGGCGAGCGTCAGCGAGAGCGGGCCCCCGGCTGACTGGAATCGAGCGCGGCGCATGAACCGGAAGCAGAAGACCGGTGCCGGAGTCTCCGGCATGAAAAAAAGCTCCCTGCAAAAGCAGAGAGCCAATTTATTCCCGTTAATATCAAATCAGATTGCGCGGGTAACCTTGCCGGAACGGAGGCACCGAGAGCAAACATTGACATGGCACGGAGTGCCGTTAACGATAGCCTTTACGCGGCGAACGTTGGGCTTCCAAGTACGGTTGGAACGTCTGTGCGAATGGGAAACCTTGATACCAAAAGTTACACCCTTGCCGCAAACTTCACACTTTGCCATCTTTCCTGCACCTCCTTATCTTTATCATTTGAGTAACGGATATTATAATACCACAACAAACGGGGAAATGCAAGAGCAAAGGACAAAAATATTTGGCGGACGGAAAAAAAGAG
>CALYTA010000226.1 GCA_945486175.1 uncultured Clostridia bacterium
CGGCCGTCTCATCACGCACCTCCAGTTTCTCGGCCCGCGCATTGCGCGGCGGGAAACCATGGAGGGCGACGACGAACAGTTCCAGCGTATGATCCGTGACCGCTATCCGCGCGACTATGTCTGCGCACAGCGCATTCGGACCTATTTGAAAAAGCAATTCCACTGTGACCTTTCGGAGGAGGAAATGGTGTTCCTCACCGTGCATCTGCGGCGCGTATCCGGAAGCAAAGAATAAAAAACCACATATCGAAGCTTGTGACCGGACAGAAACGCCCGGGCAAGACCTTGCGCTGACTGGGCGTTTTTTCTCCTGCCGGACTTCCGGCAGGGCTGTTTGCCCTGCGTAGGGTCTTTTTTTGTGCATAAAGCGGGTATCCGCTTGGCAATATTAAATTTATCAGGAGGAGAAAGAAATGAAAGACAAGATTTTCGGCGTCTTACAGCGTGTCGGCAGATCATTCATGCTTCCGATCGCATTGCTCCCGGTTGCCGGTCTGTTTCTCGGCATAGGCAGCTCGTTTACCAACGAGACCATGCTGGAAACCTACGGACTGATGGGAGTCCTTGGCCCGGGTACGGTGGCCAATTCCATACTCAACGTCATGAACGCGGCGGGCTCGATCGTGTTCGACAATCTGGCGTTGATTTTCGCCATCGGCGTTGCAATCGGCATGGCTAAAAAGGAGAAGGAAGTTGCGGCGCTCGCCGGCGCGATTGCATTCTTCATCATGCATGCCTCCATCAGCGCGATGATCGAAAACTTCGGCGCACCGAACATGGACGGCGCAACGGCGACTGTCTGCGGCATCAATTCGCTCCAGATGGGCGTATTCGGCGGCATTATCGTCGGCCTCGGTGTTGCGGCACTGCACAACAGGTTCTATAAGATCGAACTGCCGCAGGTACTGTCCTTCTTCGGCGGCACGCGTTTTGTCCCGATTGTATCCGCAGTTGTCTATCTGGTTGTCGGCATTGTTATGTATTTCATCTGGCCGGTTGTCCAGAGCGGCATCTACGCACTGGGCGCACTGGTACTCAGCTCCGGTTATGCCGGCACCTGGCTGTACGGCATCATTGAGCGTGCACTCATTCCGTTCGGCCTGCACCATGTCTTCTACCTGCCGTTCTGGCAGACCGCACTGGGCGGCACGATGGAAGTCGGCGGCGTTGTCGTAGAGGGTGCACAGAACATCTTCTTCGCACAGCTGGCTGACCCGACCGTCACCCATTATGCATCCGAAGCTTGCCGCTTCATGACCGGCAAGTTCCCGTTCATGATCTTCGGCCTGCCGGGCGGCGCACTGGCAATGTATCACTGCGCAAATCCGGAAAACCGCAAGGAAGTCGGCGGCCTGCTGCTGTCCGCAGCTCTGACCGGCATGCTGACCGGTATCACCGAGCCGATTGAATTTACGTTCCTGTTCGTCGCACTGCCGCTGTATGCTGTACATTGTGTACTTGCAGGCCTCTCCTATATGCTGATGCATATCCTCAACTGCACAGTCGGCATGACGTTCTCCGGCGGCATCATCGACCTGACGCTGTTCGGCATCATGCAGGGCAACGCAAAGACCAGCTGGATCTGGATTATTGTTGTCGGCGTTGTTTACTTCGTCGTATACTATTTCCTGTTCCGTTTCATGATTACAAAGTTTGATTACCAGACTCCGGGCCGTGGCGACGCGGAGAACAAGCTGTACACCCGTGCAGATGTCAACGCTGCAAAGGATGCACAGAAGAACGCGGGCGGCGCAGATGCACTTTCCGCACAGATCGTTGCAGGCCTCGGCGGCCGCGCAAATATTTCCGATATCGACTGCTGCGCAACCCGTCTGCGCATGACCGTGCATGACTCCGCAAAGGTTGATGACGGCATTCTGAAATCCACCGGCGCTTCCGGCGTCATCCACAAGGGCCAGGGCGTACAGGTCATTTACGGCCCGCGCGTCACGGTTATCAAGTCCAATCTGGAAGACTTCCTCGAGCATGGCGGTGACGCTGTTCCGCAGGCAGCTCCGGCACCGGCAGCAGAACCCGCTCCGGCGGCAGCTCCGGCAGAAAAGAAGGCAGCAGGCCCGGCCGTTACGCTGTGCGCACCGATTACCGGCAAGCTGATCCCGCTGAGCGAGGTCAAGGATGAGGTATTCTCGGAAGGCATGCTGGGCGAAGGCGCAGCAATTGAGCCGGCAGAAGGCAAGGTTGTCGCACCGTGCGACTGTGAAGTTGCCAATGTCTTCGACACCAAGCACGCCATTGGCCTGGTTGCAGGCGATCTCGAGCTGCTGATCCACGTCGGCATCGACACCGTACGCCTGAACGGTGAGGGCTATGACATCAAGGTCAAGGCGGGCGATACCCTGAAGAAGGGCGACCTCATCGGCACCTTTGACATGGAAGCCATTAAGAAGGCGGGCTATCCGCTGACCACACCGGTTATCGTCACCAATTCGGACGATTTCGCAGAAATCGTAATGCAGCCGTCCGGCGACGTCAAGACCGGCGACAGCATCCTGACAGTCCGCTGAGTAACAGCCACCCCTTTTTCCCAATTCCTATATAGCGGGAGACCGGCAATGACGGTCTCTCGCGATTTTTTTTGGGCGCAAAAAAAGCACCACCGCAGCGGGTCGACTGCGGTGGTGCTTATACAGAGAAAAGAGATAAGAGAAATAGGTATGAAAAAATTGGGGGAATCGAAATTAACGGTGAGAAGCGATGGAAATTTCCGCGTTGTGATGCATCGAACGCCTGTATGCGCCTGCCGTGCGGGGGTCATTCAGGTCGATGTTTGCCGGAGTGCCTGCGTCCTTGCGGGAAAGATTGTTTTCGTTGGTCAGATACGTGTGCAGCTGTTCCATACTGCCTGCCTTCACCATTTGGTTGAGCTCGCCTAAGATGCCCATCTTACTCGCTTCCTTTCTGAGCCATATGGCCCGATATTTTGCTGAAAACAGTCGACCGATGTCCTGCACCTGTCTTTCTGTCTTCGCTAGTATCATATCCCATTTCGTTACGTTTGTCACGGCGCAAATTCACCGAATTATTGCTATGAAAAACAGGGGTTTTTTACTATCTTACACAGAAATCATCGGAATTGCTTTGATATGGTGAAGTTTATTTATAAAAACGATTATTTCATGCAATTTTTTCATAATTTTCGCAAGAATTTTTAAAAAATTTTTTTGATAAACCGTGTAAATTATTTGTTAAAATCCAGAAATCAATAAAAAAT
>CALYTA010000227.1 GCA_945486175.1 uncultured Clostridia bacterium
GATATAGCCTATGATATCGTCGCCCGGAATCGGCGTACAGCAGCGCGCAAATTTCACCTTACAGTTGCCGATATCTTCGACAATGACGCCGGAGTCCGACTTCATATTTTTGTGCGTGGTCAGCGGATGATGTGCCTCCTCCGCCTTTTTGGCGCGGATAACCTCATCCTTTACCTTGTTGAGCACTTTGGTGACTGTGATGCCGCCATAACCGATGGCCGCATACAGCTCTTCCAGCGACGGATAGCCGAACTTGGTCAGCACAGCCTGCTGAATTTCCGGTTTTTCCATAAAGTGGCTGTACAACAGGCTGGAGCGCAGCTCACGGTCCAGATCCTCCCGACCCTGTACAATATTCTCTTCACGGCATTCCTTTTTAAACCACTGCTTGATTTTATTGCGTGCCTCAGAGGTCTTGATCATCTTGAGCCAGTCGCGCTTCGGGCCATGGGTTTCCTTCGATGTGAGAACTTCGACAATATCGCCATTTTGCAGCACATAATCAATCGGCGCGATGCGGCCATTGATCTTACATCCAATCATGCGGTTGCCGACAGCGGAATGGATGCCGTACGCGAAGTCAATCGGCGTGGAGCCGGCCGGAAGATTGACAACATCGCCCTTCGGCGTGAAGACAAAGACTTCATCGGAGAACAGGTCTACCTTGATGGCCTTGATAAAATCCTCCGCCTCGGTGTCCTGCTGCGATTCCAGCAGCTGGCGAATCCATGCATATGTTTCCTCATTGCCGGTCTTGTCGACGCCCTGCTTGTATTTCCAGTGTGCGGCGACACCATATTCCGCCATCTTATGCATTTCCTCCGTGCGGATCTGCACCTCGAACGGCACGCCCGAACGTCCGATGACGGTTGTGTGCAGTGAACGGTAGCCATTCGGCTTCGGCGTGGAGATATAGTCCTTAAATCTGCCCGGAATAGGCTTATACAGGTCATGCACATAGCCGAGGACGTTATAACAGTCCGCGACTGAATCGACGATGACGCGCACGGCGCAGATGTCATATATTTCGTCAATACTTTTATTCTGCGCATACATCTTGCGATAAATGCTATAGATGTGCTTCACACGCGCGGAAATCGAGTTGCGGATACCGCTTTCATCCAGCTTTTTGCCGATGGTCTTCTTGATGCGCTCCAGCATTTCCTCATGCTCATTCTGCTGGCGTGCCAGGCCGTCGACAATTTCCTGATAACCGACCGGATCGAGCCGCTGGAGGGAAAGATCTTCCAGCTCCCACTTGATCTTCTGCATGCCGAGGCGGTGTGCAATCGGTGCATAGATTTCCATGGTCTCCAGCGATTTGGAGCGCTGTTTTTCCTCCGGCATAAACTCAATTGTCCGCATGTTGTGCAGGCGGTCAGCGAGCTTGATCAGGATGACACGGATATCCTTCGCCATGGCGATGAGCATCTTGCGCAGATCCTCCATCTGCTCCTGCTCCTTGGAATAATGCAGCTGGCCCAGACGGGTGACGCCATCGACAAGGTTTGCAACCGAGGTGCCGAATTTTTCCTCAATCTGCGGATACTGGAAATCCGTGTCCTCCATACAGTCATGCAGCAGACCGGCACAGATGGAATCCGTGTCCAGTCCCATCTCGACGATGATTTCAGCGACAGATACCGGATGGATGATATATGGGTCTCCGTTCTTACGCTTCTGCCCTTCATGCGCCGCAGCGGCACATTCATACGCGGCGCGGATTTTCTCGACATTGGCAGAAGGATTCTGCTTCTGCACTCGTTCGATCAAAAAATCAATTTTTGTTTTCATATCCATACGCTTACTCCCCGGCTGTGATCGAATGATCGGCCTTACTCTGTTGTTTTCTCTGCCGCAGGGTTGCGAGAACCACGGATTTCGTGATATCCGCTTTTCCCTTGAAGGGCCGCAGCCTGATATGTAGCAGGTTGTTTTTAAAATGATAGCTCAGCAGACAGCTTTCGGAAAAGACATCCAGACATACAAACAGCTTTCCGATGTTGATGCAGCGGCGCGATTCATACGAAATACGCCGGGAAAGCGTGTTATATGGTGCAGTCAGCTTGCCCGCCTCCGCACGCGAAATAATATGGCGCCAGACAGCGACCAGATCCGCCCTGTCTGGATACATGTCATTGACCTGCCGGTCTGTCAGCTCCTGCCCATCGATAAAGGCGGAATACACGGACAAATAATAATGGTCCTTTTCCAGTTCACAGTCGCTCAGGCGGATGTCCTTGAGCATGAGCTGAATGTCCTGCCGTCCGCGGAACGTGTTGATTTCCAGACTGAATGCGGCATCCACGACATCGCCCTGGACAACCGGACAGCCGCCGGAGCCTGTGCCGAACAGCATGGCAGTAAACCGCCTGCCGCCCTTGATAAGTGACATTTTCAGATGGCGGTCGCTGGAAATCGGGGTGATTTCCTCCACCGTGAGCTCGCAGACTGCAAAAACCGGCTCGCGGTTTCCCATACCATACGGCTCGAGAATACCGAGATCACGGATGGCTTCGAGAGAGATATCATCCGGCGTGATCAGGCAGTCGATATCAACGACCGGCATCAGATCCTCATCGTGAATGTTTTCACGCGCATAGTCGCAGATGCTCTTCTTAAATGCAGGCAATTGCTCACGGCTGATGGTCAAACCGGCTGCAAGCGCGTGCCCGCCGAATTTTTCAAGATATTGTGCGCTGTTTTCCAGCGCCTCAAACAGGTTGAAGCCGCCCACCGAACGGCCGGAGCCCTTGCCCTGATCCCCGTCAAGCGAAATCAGGACGGTCGGACAGCCATACCGGTCAGAAATGCGGGAGGAAACAATTCCAATGACACCGTGGTGCCAGTTTTCTCCCCACAGCACAATCATACGATCGACCTGCGGGTCATATTCTTTTTGCAGTACGTCAAATGCCTGCTTTAAAATGGCATTTTCCGCATTTTGACGCTCTTTATTCTGACTGCACAGCATAGCGGCAATCTCCTGCGCACGCAGCGGATTGTCCGTCAGGAAAAGCTCCGCTGCCTGGTCAGCACAACCCATGCGTCCGGCAGCGTTGATGCGCGGTGCAAGCGTAAAGCTGACGATAGTAGATGTCATGCGGCGCGTTTCCACACCGGATTCGCGCATCAGCATGCGCAGGCCGGGATTGTGCGTCTGCTGGAGAACCCGCAGGCCGTTGGCGACAATCACACGGTTTTCTCCCTGAAGCAGCATAACGT
>CALYTA010000228.1 GCA_945486175.1 uncultured Clostridia bacterium
AGAACCGCATCTTCCGCTTCGGCAAGGAGGACAACTTCTGGGAGCATGGCTCCGGTCCGTGCGGCCCGTGCTCTGAGATTTACTATGACCGCGGCGAGAAGTATGGCTGCGGCAAGCCGGGCTGTACGGTCGGTTGTGACTGTGACCGCTATATGGAGGTCTGGAACAACGTATTCTCCCAGTTCAACAACGACGGTCAGGGCAACTACACTGAGCTGATTCAGAAGAACATCGACACCGGCATGGGTCTGGAGCGTCTGGCAGTTGTCATGCAGGACGTCGATTCGCTGTTTGATGTGGATACCGTCCGCAACATCACCGATCATGTCTCCCGCATTTCCGGCAAGACCTACGGTGAGTCGTACAAGACCGACGTTTCCCTGCGCGTCATCACTGACCACATCCGTTCCACCGTTATGATGATCTGCGACGGCGTTATCCCGTCCAACGAGGGCCGCGGCTATGTTCTGCGCCGCCTGCTGCGCCGCGCGGCACGCCATGGCAAGCTGCTCGGTATCGACAAGCCGTTCCTGTATCAGGTATGTGATACCGTCATTCAGGAGAGCGGTGGTGCATATCCGGCACTGATCGAGAAGCAGGAGTATATCCGCAAGGTCATTCAGGTCGAAGAAGAGCGCTTCGATGCAACGGTTGACGCAGGCCTGAATATTCTCAACGACATGATTGAGGCTGCAAAGAAGGACGGCAAGACCGAGCTTCCGGCTTCTGATGCTTTCAAGCTGCACGACACCTACGGCTTCCCGATTGACCTGACCATCGAGATCCTCGAGGAGCAGGGCATGACCACCGACCGCGACGGTTTTGATGCGCTGATTCAGGAGCAGAAGGAGCGTTCCCGTGAGGACCGCAAGCGCATGGGCGATCTCGGCTGGGCATCGGAAGACCTTGGCCTGGACAAGTCTCTGAGCACGGAGTTCTGCGGCTATGACAATCTGGAAGCAACCGCAAATGTCCTCGCCATCGTTTCGGAAGGCGAGAGCACTGACGCAGTCCGCGCAGGCGCAAAGCTGACGCTCGTACTCGACCGCACGCCGTTTTATGCGGAGATGGGCGGCCAGGTACCGGATCACGGCACCATTTCGCACGGTGACTGCGAGATTGAAATTGATAACGTACAGAAGAGCGGCGACGGACGCATGTACCTGCATTCCGGCGTCGTCAAGAGCGGTGTCATCAGCCGCGGCGAGACTGTCACCTGTAAGGTCGACAAGGAGCGCCGTCAGGCGATCTGCCGTTCCCATACCGCAACCCACCTGCTGCAGCAGGCACTGCGCGAGGTACTCGGCAGCCATGTCGAGCAGGCTGGTTCCTACACCGATGCTGACCATGTCCGCTTTGACTTCACGCATTTTGCTGCGATGACGCCGGAGGAAATTGCGAAGGTTGAGCGCATTGTCAACAACGCGATTCTCGAAGGCATGACGGTTCGCACCGACGAGATGCCGATTGATGAAGCAAAGAAGCTGGGCGCAATGGCGCTGTTCGGTGAAAAATACGGCGATATCGTCCGCGTTGTCCGCGCAGGTGACTTCTCCATCGAGTTCTGCGGCGGCACGCATCTGGACAACACCGCAAAGGCTGGTATGTTCAAGATCGTCAGCGAGGCATCGGTTGCGGCAGGTGTCCGCCGTATCGAAGCACTGACCGGCCGTGCATTCCTCGAGATGTTTGAGAAACGTCAGGAAACGCTGGCTGAGATCGCATCTGAGCTGAAGACGACTCCGAACGATGTTGTTGCCCGCGCAGGCCAGATGGTCGACGAAATGCGTGACCTGCGCCGCAATATTGAATCGCTCAACGGCAAGCTGGCTGAGATGAAGCTGGTCGAGCTGTTCAACCTGTCGCGTGATGTTCACGGTGTCAATGTCCTGGCTGCCAAGCTGGATGCCGAGTCTCCGGAGATCATGCGCACACTGGGTGACCTCATCAAGGAGCGCGCGCCGAAGATGGTTGCCGTTCTCGCGGTTGTCACCGGTGAGAGCAAGGTACAGCTGCTCTGTGTCTGCGGCAAGGAAGCGCTGGCAGCAGGCGCACATGCGGGCAAGATCATCAAGGAAGTTGCCAAGATGTGCGGCGGTGGCGGCGGCGGACGTCCGGATTCCGCATCCGCAGGCGGCAAGAATCCGGCAAAGCTGGAAGAAGCCCTCGAAGCAGTCAACAACATTGTCGATGCAATGCTGAAATAAATCTGATTGTTCGATTCATCTGGAAGGAGGATGTTCGATGGAAGATTGTCTGTTCTGTAAAATTATCGCAGGGGAAATCCCCTCCAAAAAGGTGTATGAGGACGACGATGTCTATGCATTCTATGACATCGACCCGCAGGCGCCGACACATTTCCTCGTGATTCCGAAGCAGCACATTCCGTCTGCGGCGGCTGTCACGCCGGAAAACAGCATGGTTGTGGCAAAGTGCTTTGAAGCCATTGCCAAAATCGCCAAGGACATGGGTATGGAGAGCTTCCGCGTTGTCTCCAACATCGGTGAGCAGGCACAGCAGAGCGTGTTCCACCTGCATTTTCACGTGCTGTCCGGCCGTGATATGACATGGCCGCCCGGCTGATCTGTTGATCTGTTGATATCGGAACAAAGGCATTGTGAGGTGGCGCCGCACAGCGGCGCCACCTTTCGCACTCTTTACAGATGGGAGGGATCGCCATGCATCGACCACTGATCTGGTTTTCTGCGGCGTTTGCTGTCGGCTGCGGACTTGCGCTGTTCGGCGCATCGGTTCCGCTCATCGCGGCTGTGCTCGTTCTGGCAGCATCGATTGTTGTCGGAAAACTGGTTTCACCGGCACTTCCGGCATGCGTCCTGCTGGCAGGCCTGTCCTGTGGTCTGACGTATACCAATGCGTATCACAGCTACATTACCGACCCGGTCTCTGAACTGGAGGGATTGTCGCAGCGCATGACAGTCACAGCGACCAATTATGCTGTGCAGTATGAGAACAATCAGCGCATTGAGGTGCGTGTTGATGGAGCTGATGTCGGGCTGAAAACCGGCTTCCGCACACTGGTATACCTGCCGCTGACCGAAGAAGAAATCAAACCGGGAGACAAAATTACCGGCAAATTTGAATTTTATATCTCCGGTCTGCGGGAGGGCTTTGACCGTGAGGGCTATTACCGCTCACAGGGCTATTTTGTGCTGGCATCAGTGAATAAAGAGACGAAAATTACCGTTACGCCGCCGGAA
>CALYTA010000229.1 GCA_945486175.1 uncultured Clostridia bacterium
CCGGCACGCAGATTGCAGAGATTACTTTTACATTTGGGCAGGCGGAGTCCGAGCTGACTGCACAAATGCCGCAGACGCTGACCGTATATCTGACGGACGGCTCGACGGCAGACATTCCGGTCAGCTGGGTATGCCTCGGTGACTATGCAAACACCGATGATTATTATTATGAATATGTCCCGCAGTGGGATATGAGTGCCTATTCACCGGAGGGTGTGCTCGACAGCGCAAGCGGTGTACCGTATGTGCTGGCGCAGCGCGTGGGTACCTCTGCTCCTGCGGCGCAGAAAGGCACCTCGCAGAAGGCGGCGCTGAACAGCAATGTCTACACGATTTTTAATTTCCTCGTTTCGGAATGCGGATTCAATGCGGCGGCAGCCTGCGGCGTCATCGCCAACATCGAATGCGAATCCAATTTCAACCCGAATCTGCGGGGTGACAACAACACGAGCTATGGCATCTGCCAGTGGCACAACGAGCGTCTGACTGCCATGCAGAACTGGTGCGACAGCAACGGCTACAACTGGAAAATGCTCACAGGCCAGTTGAATTATCTGAAAAAAGAGCTGTCCGCCAACGACAGCAAATATCTGTATAACGGCCTGACCATTGCCAATAAGCTCAAGGCAAAGGCGAATACAGCGGATGGCGCATATGATGCGGGATATGACTGGTGCTACTATTATGAGGTGCCGGCAAACAAGAAGACCCGATCCAAAGAACGCGGCGACCGTGCAAAGAATACATACTGGCCGCAGTTGAAGGATTCCAGTGTCACGGTTGACCCCGATGAGACACAGTCCGGTCAGGTCTATTCCATTTTCTCGGATGTCAAGAAGGGTGCATGGTACTGCACGCCGATCCAGTATGTGTATGACAATGAGATTATGACCGGTACGAGCAAGACGACCTTTGAGCCGAATACCTCGCTCAATCGCGCAATGGCAGCGACTGTGCTGTACAAGTTGTCTCAGACTGACAGCAAATTCAAGCTCAGCTCGACCAATACGGCCAGCTTCTCCGATGTCCCGTCTAATGCATGGTATACGAAGGCGGTTAAATGGGCGGCTGGCGCAGGAATCGTCAAAGGATATGATAACGGCACCTTTGGCCCGTCTGATAAGATTACGCGTGAGCAGTTTGCGACAATCCTGTATGCCTATGCGAAGAAACTCGGCTGCAATGTGTCGGCAACGACATCGCTCAGCAGTTATTCTGACAGCGGAAGCATTTCCAGCTATGCGACAACCGCGATGAAATGGGCGGTTGCAAAGAAGATTATGACCGGCAGCGATGGAAAGCTCCGCCCGAAGAGCTCGCTGACCCGTGCAGAGGCATCCGCGATGATGAAGAGCTTTGCAGCAACCATATCCTGACAACAGAAAATAAAACAGCCGGAACCGCTGGGATTCCGGCTGTTTTTGCGCATTCAGCGGGAAAAGCATTGCCTGTGGACAGGAAATAGAGTATAGTTAAATCAGTATTATTCAGGAGGAGACATATGGAGCTTTTGAAATGTGCCTGCATTGAACCGATGTATTCCGAACTGCCGTTCCTTGACCGCTTCCAGGCGGCAAAGGATGACGGCTTCGACTATGTGGAATTCTGGAGCTGGACAGACAAGGATCTGGACGCGGTGAAGGCTGCCGCTGAGAAAGCCGGAATCCGCATCAGCGGCTTTAACGGAGACGCGGATTATTCGCTGATTGACCCGACCCACAAGCAAAAATATCTTGACTTCCTGCGCCAGTCGGTTGCGGCAGCGCAGAAAATCGGCGCGGAGAGTGTCACCATTCATTCCAACGCGCTGGGCGACGGCGGTATTGTCGTCAACCATTATGATGAGCTGTCCGACACGGTCAAGCTGTGTTCGATGTATGACATGCTGCTGGAATGCGCGAAGATTGCGGAGGAGAGCGGCATTTCGATGAATCTTGAGGCGCTCAACATCACGACGGATCATGTCGGCAATTTCCTCAAAAACACGCAGATGGCAGCGGAAATGATCCGGCTGATCGGCTCGCCGAAGCTGAAAATTTTGTACGATGCGTATCACATGCAGCTCAATGAGGGCAAAACCTGTGACACCATTACGGAGAATTTCGACACTATCGGACATATTCATATTGCGGACGCGCCGGGGCGGCATGAGCCGGGTACGGGTGAGATCAATTATAAGCATGTCATGGATGTGCTCAAGAAACTGGGTTATACCGGACGGGTCGGCTGTGAGCTGTTCCCGGCGACCGATACCCCGACTGCGGTCAGGGCAATCATGGAAATTTTCTGATCTGCCGATTTACAGGCAAAAAAAGACAGGCGGCTGTGATTTTTACAGCCGCCTGTTTGCGTCGATTGGGCGTTTGATGTATGGTGTATCTTATGCGTTTTCTGCAGCGGGTTCCTTTTCAAACAGCTTGCGAATACCCATGACGGCAACGATGACGCCGAGTGCGAACAGCAGGACAGCGAAGACCAGCTGAAGGCCGTCGCCGAAGGCGTTGGCAGAGGTGCCGGCCAGCAGACCGCCGCCCAGAGCGATAATCTTGAGCGTCAGGGCAGTGAACGTGATGCCCAGCATGCAGACCATCGGGAACCACAGCATGAAGCCCTTGCGGTGTGTGTGCTTGAGGAAGACGGCACAGGCGATGAGCGACAGTGCACCGAGCAGCTGGTTGGCAGAACCGAACAGCGGCCAGATGTTGGCATAGCCCATCTTTGCCAGTGCAAACGCCAGAATCAGCGTGGCAGCGGTGGCAACATACTTGTTGGAGAAGAACTTGATGGTCGGGGACAGGTTGTCCATGTCAGTGTCAGCATCGACAAAGAATTCCTGGAAGGACAGACGGCCGACACGAGCGACCGAGTCGAGCGAGGTCAGGCCGAAGGCGGAAACCGCCAGCAGGATGAGCGTGGAGGAAACTGTTTCCGAAATGCCCAGCTTGCTCAGGAAGGTTGCAATTGCGGATGCAAAGATCTGCGGAGGCGTGCCTTCCGGCAGCGTAGCGCCGCTTGCGAGGAAACCGACACAGACGAGCGAAATGACGGCCAGCATACTTTCCATCAGCATGGCGCGGAACGAAACCGGAAGCATGTCGCTCTCGTTTTTGACCCGGGAGATGACCCCCGCCCTGGACCGGCGGATGGATGTGCGCCTGGCCCTGGACCATCTGCCCCCAGAGCTGCGGGAGACGGCGGTGCTCT
>CALYTA010000230.1 GCA_945486175.1 uncultured Clostridia bacterium
GGGGGCAGGGCAGACATTCACGGTTGTCGGCACGCCGCCCACAGCCATGCGGATTTTTCAGGCAAGCGGTATTGTGAAGCGCGTACAGTTTATTCCGGAGCTGCCGCATCTGCCGGAGCCGGAAAATGAGGAGGAAGAGCCATGCACAGCGAAATCAACCAGATGAGTATCAAATTCCAGAGCCGTTCCAACAATGAGGCGTTCGCGCGGCAGGCAGTTGCTGCTTTTGCCGCGCAGCTCGACCCCACGATTGAGGAAATCAATGACATCAAGACAGCGGTAAGCGAGGCGGTGACAAACTGCATTGTCCATGCCTATCGGGATACGCTCGGATACATAACAGTCGCGGCAAAGCTGTATGACGACGGAGAAATTCAGATTGTTGTGCGCGACAAGGGCTGCGGCATTGCGGACATCCAGCAGGCGCGCCAACCGATGTTCACCACCGGCGACGCAGGGCGCTCCGGCATGGGATTTACCATTATGGAGAGCTTTATGGACCGCCTGCGTGTGCGCTCGCGCGAGGGTGTCGGAACACAGGTCACAATGACCAAGCGGATTGCGGCGCGCCTTGGACAGAAATAATGCGGCGGAGCAGCTCCGCCTGATCCGGCGTGCACAGGCAGGAGAGGAAGAAGCCTGTGAAACGCTGATCCGGGAAAACAGCGGCCTGATCTGGAGCATTGTCCGCCGCTATGCCGGGCGCGGCGTCGATATGGAGGATTTGTACCAGCTCGGAAGCCTGGGTTTTGTCAAAGCGGTGCAGGGCTTTGACTGCGATTATGGCACGCGCTTTTCCACTTATGCCGTGCCGAAAATCAGCGGAGAGATTCGGCGTTTTCTGCGCGATGACGGTACAGTCAAGGTCAGCCGCACCATCAAATCGCTTGCCATCCGCGTCAACGCCGCACGCGAACAGCTTTCTATGAAAACCGGGCGGGAGCCGACGATTTCTGAGTTGTCTGAGCTGCTGGATGCCTCGCCGGAAGAAATCGCGGCGTGTGAGAGCGCACTCATCCCGGCAGACTCTCTCCAGCGTGAAATTGGTGATGACGGTGCGACACTGGAGCATCTTGTGGGCGATGACGGCATTGAGGACAGGGTGCTTGAATCTGTCCTGCTGCGCGACAGCATTCACCGTCTGAACGAAAAGGAGCAGAAGGTCATCCTGCTCCGCTATTTCCGCAGCCAGACACAGCAGCAGTGTGCAGCGGCGCTGGGTATTTCACAGGTACAGGTATCGCGGCTGGAACGGCGCGCGATTGAGCATATGCGGGAAATGATGACAGAGGTATAGCAATTGCATCAAAAGTCAGTCTGCCGCAACGCAAAACGGCCGGGCAAATGAGAAACCTCTTTATTTTGCGCCTGTTAACAAAAATGACATATTTTGTTTTCATGATTGACATAAATTTTTCCTGTTTTGTTCACCCAAGCGCGGGCGCAATGCGGTATGATAATACCAGTACAGAACATTGTACAAAATAACATTTTGTATCGCTCTTACAGGCCAGCTGCCCGGCCGGATCATCTGATCGAAAGCGGCAGACAACCTGCCCCATCGGGTTGGGAGTTCCTCTTTTCTTCCAATTCGATTTACTCTTATATTTTTCATATTTTTCCTTTCTAATGCCGCAGGCGTTTCTGCCTGCGGCATTACTCTGCTCATTGGAGCTGTTTACGTTCTTGCAACAGAATTCTCGCAGACACTTCAACATTTTTTCTTTTTTCGGTCACCTGTTTGCGGGAAAAAAGGTGTATGCTGATACCAGAGCAAAACAAAAGCGCAAAACAAGGCTCTGACGGCCAGCTGTCCGGCCCGCTCTCACAGAAGAGCAGAAGCGGCAGACAAACAATTCTCTCCATCCCGCATGCGCCCGATGTGAATTGACATATTCCATATAAAAAAACCGCAGCCAATTGAGCTGCGGTTTTTCGTGTCAATCCGACAGTCTTTTTGACGGACGAAAATAGTCTGATTTTGTTGTTCATGATTCCGAAACAAATATGTCGTAAAATTGTAAAAAACTTTTCGTAATTCGGTCACCAAAGAAAGGGAAAAATGGTGTATTCTATTACCAGAGTTAAGAAACAAACAAATGAAACGCATCTCTCGGCCAGCTGCCCGACCGGCTTCCGCAGGAAGTAAAAGCGGCAGACAACAAATCCGCTCCATCCGGCTTTGTGCCAGATGTGAATTGACATATTACTCTTATTCTTTTCTCTCTCTTTTTCATTTTAATTCCTTTCATTAAAAAATACCGCAGCCAGGTGAGCTGCGGTATTTTTTTATTTGTGGATGGCTGCAAAGCTGCGCACTTTTTCAAACTGTTCGATTTGCCATTCCGGAATTTCATATGGGAAAATTTTCTTTTTCAGACCCTGCACAGGCAGGATCACGGTTTCCACCAGTATCAGTCAAAGCATTCCCACGCCAAACAGCCAATCCCATCCATCTGCACACCCGTTGACAGTAATATAGTGATTCGGCAATGCCTCCTTGAAGATATTCCCCAAGCCCAAAAGTAAATGGGGCAATTGATTTATCTTGCAGCTACCCAGGGCTGGGAAAAACATATTGGTGAGAAACAGGGAAAAAGAAGCCACAGAGATTTGCCGATGAGACAAAAAACAGCCGCTGCATTTGCAGCGGCTGTCTATGTTTATGCAGTTTGTTTTTCTTCCCGCATGATGCGGAAGGTTTTGCCGAAGACCACCTGAACAATCAGCGGAATGACCATGATAAACCAGATAATCGGCTCAGACACAATGACACCCATATAATCCAGATGGGGGACAAGCAGCACGACGATCAGTACCTTGCCGACCAGCTCGATGCTGCTGGAAACCAGAGGTGTGACCATATCGCCCATGCCCTGGAGCGAATTGCGCAGGACGGAAATGACGACAGTGACAAAGTAGAAAACGCAGTTGATATGCAGATATTTTGTGGCGGTTTCGAGGATTTCCGGCGTTGTACTGCCGGTTACCATGTAAATCAGCGTCGGAACAATGGAATAGCATATGACGATGACAATACCGCACCAGATCCATGAAAGAATGAGTGCACGCCACATGCCCGCTTTGATGCGATCCAGCTTGCCAGCGCCGAGGCTCTGGCTGCAATAAGTCGCCATCGTCGTGGCGAGGACGGAAAACGGCATCATGAACAGTTCGGTCACCTTGCGTGCGG
>CALYTA010000231.1 GCA_945486175.1 uncultured Clostridia bacterium
GAGCCTATGATGCACTATCTCTCCAGAATGCACAGCAGAGTGAATAAACTGTGCGCGGACGGGCATGCTATAGGTGAACCAATCAAAAGGAGGACATTGTTATGATGGACAAATGTCATGCAAACAAGAGCATCCGCTGTTCGGTACAGCAGTGCAAGAACCACTGCACGGATGCGGATTACTGCGCACTGGAGAGCATTCAGGTCGGCACTCATGAGATGAACCCGACTGAGAAGAAGTGCACCGACTGCGAATCGTTCCAGATGGGCTGACCGCCTGCCGGACAGGCCGGGCAGCCGTCTGGCCGGAGTGTTCGGACATCAGAAAAATATGTTCTGAGGGAGAAGCATGGCTGAAAAGCCATGCTTCTTCTGTGTTTTGCGCAGACAGTTGCAGGCAGATGAAGAAACGGGTAAAATGGAAATACAAAACTGCAGGGAGGATATGTCATGACAGAAAAAGAAAAACGCGCACAGGGGCTGCTCTATGACGCAAATTATAATCCGGAGATATCACAGGAGCTGCTCGCGTGCAAAGATATATGTTTTCAATATAATCAGATTTTGCCGTCACATGAGGAGGAACGGCGCGCGCTGATGAAACAACTGCTCGGCAAAACCGGCGAGGCGTTTTGCATCCAACCGCCGTTCTGGTGTGATTTCGGCTATAACATTGAAATCGGAGAGAATTTTTATGCCAATCATGGCTGTATCATTCTGGACGGCGCAAAGGTAACCTTTGGCGACAATGTGTTTGTTGCGCCAAACTGTGGATTTCACACGGCAGGGCATCCGCTGGATGTAGAGCAGCGCAATCAGGGACTGGAATATGCCTGGCCGATCACAGTCGGGGACAATGTCTGGATCGGCGCAAATGTGACTGTGCTGCCGGGTGTGACCATTGGGAGCGGCTCGGTTATCGGCGCGGGCAGTGTGGTCAATCGGGATATCCCGTCAGGCGTGATTGCCGCCGGAAATCCCTGCCGTGTGGTGCGCGAAATCACAGAGGAGGACAGAGACAGATACCGGCGGGGAATGCACCGGAAATAAGGCGCATGCGCAGCCGGATTTTTGCGCGGATGAGGTTTTTCTTTGAGGAAATTTGAGAGAATGCGCCAGATAACTTGCATTTATGGGCATTTTGTATTACATTAGTAAAGGAAACAAACGTGCGCATGCTGTATGCTGTGCGCCGCTTAGGAGGAAGTACATTGGGTAAGATTATTTTGACCGGAGACCGTCCGACCGGCAGACTGCATGTGGGCCATTATGTCGGCTCGCTCAGACGGCGTGTTGAATTACAGAATTCCGGAGAATATGATAAAATTTACATCATGATTGCAGATGCGCAGGCGCTGACCGACAACGCCGACAACCCGGAGAAGGTTCGCCAGAACATCATCGAGGTTGCGCTGGATTATCTGTCCTGTGGCCTTGACCCGGCGAAGTCCACGCTGTTCATTCAGTCGCAGGTGCCGCAGCTGTGTGAGCTGACGACATATTATATGAACCTTGTCACGGTATCCCGTCTGCAGCGCAACCCGACCGTCAAGTCGGAAATTCAGATGCGCAATTTTGAGGCCAGCATTCCGGTTGGCTTCTTCACCTATCCCATCAGCCAGGCGTCCGACATCACCGCGTTCCAGGCGACCACCGTCCCGGCGGGCGAGGATCAGATGCCGATGGTCGAACAGACACGCGAAATCGTCCATAAGTTCAACAGCGTTTATGGTGAAACGCTGACTATGCCGCAGATTCTTCTGCCGGACAATCAGGCATGCATGCGCCTGCCGGGCATTGACGGCAAGGCAAAAATGAGCAAATCGCTCGGCAACTGCATTTATCTGTCGGATGAGCCGGAAGAAGTACGCAAGAAGATTATGAGCATGTATACTGATCCGGATCATATCCGCGTACAGGACCCGGGTAAGATTGAAGGCAACACCGTCTTCACCTATCTGGATGCGTTCTGCAAGCCGGAGCACTTTGAGCGCTACTGGCCGGAGTATGCAAATCTCGACGAGCTCAAGGCACATTACCAGCGCGGCGGCCTCGGCGATGTCAAGGTCAAGAAGTTCCTGAACAATGTCCTGCAGGAGGAGCTGGAGCCGATCCGTCAGCGCCGCAAGGAGCTGCAGAAGGATATCCCGGCGATTTATGAAATCCTGAAGGAAGGCAGCGCAAAGGCGCGCGAGGTTGCGGCACAGACGCTGCATGACGTGCGCGATGCGATGAAGATCAACTATTTCGACGATGCGGAGCTGATTGCCAGCCAGTCGGAGAAGTTCGGTCAGCAGTGACAATATATAATTTATGACAGGCAGCATCCCAATTGGTCCGGACGAAAGTGTGCGGATCAATGGGGTGCTTTTCTTCGGATGAGGTGATGAAATGGCGAAAAACTGTATTACGGAGCAGGCGGCACAGCGTCAGCGGGACATCGAACAGGGATTGCGTGCACTGATGCACACAAAACAGTATGAGGAAATTACGGTCAGCGAATTGTGCAAAGAACTAAAGATGCCGCGGCGGACATTTTACCGCTATTTCAATGATAAGAAGGATGTGCTCGATTCCCTGATTCTCCACACATTGCAGGAGTATTCTGCCACCAATGTGGGCATCAATATAGATGAGATGGAGCGCTATTTTGCATTCTGGATGGAAAAGCGCTCCCTGCTGGATGCATTGCAGCGCAGCGGCCTGAGCAGTACGATTCTTGATTGTGCGCTTCATCTGGATCAGATCGAGAAAAACAACGACCTGCTTGCCTTCCAGTCGGATTTGGACGGGATGCGCGATGCAATCTTCCTGTTTGCCAACAGCGGCATGACAGCACTTGTCATTGCGTGGCATCACAGCGGCTTTCCCACAACACCGGCGCAGATGGCGCGCATTGCAAGCCGTGTGCTGACCCAGCCATTGTTTAAATATGCGAAAGAAATGCCCGGAAGTTGAAATGTATAGATGTTTCTGACAAATATACCGGCCGTGTTTTCGGCACTGACTGGCACAGATGTGACAATCTGTGACTTGTACTCGGAAGCTGGGTTCTTTATAATGAAAGCAGATAGACGAGTGGAGATTCTAACACAGTATAGATGATTCAGGAGTGTGAGAGTATGGCAGAATTTGTAAAGCTTTCCCCGGATACGCTGAAGGCCCTGCGTGAGGT
>CALYTA010000232.1 GCA_945486175.1 uncultured Clostridia bacterium
ATTGGAACAGGAGTGATATAATCATTACAAAAAAAGGGGAAATAAACAGGAAACAGAGAGTATTTTCGATATAAATTGAAAGAAAAAACAAACTGGAACAATGGATACAAAACAGACAATATGTCGATTGTACTTTAGAAGCATTTATTGTTTTCGTATCTGTTGAATGTTTATTTTCCTCTCTTCCCGAATGGATTTTCGGAACTGAGAAGGGGTTAAATGGATCTTCTTTTTGAAGGCACGTGTAAAAACCAATGGATTCTGATACCCGCAGTTCTCGGCAATTTTGCTCACCGGATCGTCTGTGATGCCAAGCTGTTCGTGTGCACGTGTCAGACGGAAGTCAGCGAGATATTCACTTGGAGATGTATGCAGAATGGTTTGAAACAGAGTTGACAGATAGCTTCGGCTGATTTCCACCGCATCGGCAATATCCTGCACAGTGATATTTTCCGCATAGTGCTCCCGGATAAATTCTTCCGCAGCGCGGACGTAATAGTTTTGCTTGTCACTGCGGAAGCTCGTCTGGTTTGTAGAAAGATCATGTGAAAGGCAGGAGAAAAACTGGAACATCTGTGCCTGAAGGAACAGCTCCTGCTCCAGACCGTCCAACTCACTTTTGAGCATTGCGATGATGATTTTCAGCAGCTTTGCACCGCAGCTTGCAGAATAGGTAAGGCTCTGGTGGGAAAAACCCATCGCTTCCAGCAGCGTCCTGGCATTTGTGCCTTCAAAACCAATCCAGAGATAGGTCCATGGATCATCATGATCCGCCTGATAGGAGGACATGACATTGGGCTCCATCAAAAAACCTTGGTTTTTACCCAGAGAATAGGTTCGGCCCTCCACCTGATATTGTCCTTTGCCGTCTAAAATGTAGTGCAGGACATAACAGGGATGCGCTGCGGGACCGATGCTGTTGTCCGGATAACACACCGAATGACCGCAGAAATTCATATGAAGTTCATGAAAATGGGATTTTCTGCCTTCGAGTGTCAATGTATAATCTTTTTCCATATGCCTTCCTCCGATGCAGACAGGGTGGTTTTCCTGCATTTATTATAACACGGATCATGTATAACCAATAAAATAAAGATGAGGTGAACGTATGATTTTATTGAATCAGGCAGAGCTTGCTCTGCGAACCGGAAAAATGGATGAAAGAATATGTGAGGTATATGGCTGTTCCGGTGGGAGCGAACAGCTGAGTGAGTACCGCGGCAGGCTGCTCCATGTGATAGACGGCTTCTGCTCCACATTCGGACGCAATGACGAAGCAGAGCTGTTCAGTGCGCCGGGCCGTACCGAGTTGGGCGGAAACCACACCGATCATCAGCACGGCAATGTGCTTGCAGCGAGCGTGAATCTGGATATTGTATCCTGTGCCGCACCCAATGACAGCATGGTTGTCCGCATTGAATCAGAGGGATATCCAATGGATGAGGTGGATTTGACCGATCTGACACCGCACCCGGATGAAACCAATCGCACGGCTGCGCTGATTCGAGGCGTTGCAGCAGCGGCACATAAGCAGGGCTTTGAAATCAAAGGCTTTGACGCGTATATGACGAGCAATGTGCTGAGCGGCTCCGGTCTTTCGTCCTCGGCGGCCTATGAGACCATTCTCGGTGTCATGATGAACCGGTTCTTCTGCGAAGACAAGCTGACAGCCATTGATATCGCGAAAATCGGACAGTATGCGGAAAATATTTATTTCGGCAAGCCGTGCGGGCTGATGGATCAGATGGCCTCGTCGGTCGGCGGCATTGTAGCCATCGATTTTGAGAGTGAATCGGAACCGAAGGTGTGCCGTATTTCCTATGACATGCAGGCAAGTGAGCATTCGCTCTGCATCATCGACACCGGCGGGGATCACGCGGAGCTGACCAGTGATTATGCCGCAATTCCACGGGAGATGGGAGAGATAGCAGGCGCATTCGGCAAGACTGTGCTCCGCGAAGTGGAAGAAGCCGAATTCCTGCGTGCAATTCCGTCACTCCGCAGACAGTATGGCGACCGCTCTGTGCTGCGCGCAATGCACTTTTTTGCAGAAAACCGCCGCGCTGTGGAGGAAAAGGAAGCCCTGCAAAAGGGCAACTTTGAACGGTTCCGCCAGCTGGTTCGCCGTTCCGGACGTTCGTCGGCGATGTACCTGCAAAATGTATATGCCGGCATGAACCCGGAAAAGCAGGACATGTCGATTGCGCTGGCACTGGCAGAAAATATCCTGGAAGCACGCGGCGCAGTTCGTGTGCATGGCGGCGGCTTTGCAGGCACCATTCAGGCGCTTGTTCCGAATGACATGCTTGGATATTTTAAGACGACAATGGAATCTGTTTTGGGTAAAAATGCCTGCCATGTGCTGACGATTCGTCCAGCAGGCGGTGTGGTTTTAATGGCATAACGGAAAAGGAAAGGAGAAAGCAGTATGGCAATTCTGGTACTGGGCGGTGCGGGCTATATCGGCTCGCATACCGTGTATGAACTGATCGACGCGGGAAAAGAGGTCGTAATTGCAGACAATCTGGAAACCGGGCACATCGAAGCCGTTCATCCGAAGGCAAAGTTCTATCAGGGCGATATCCGGAACCGTGCGTTTATTGATTCGGTTTTTGAGAATGAGAAAATTGATGGTGTCATTCACTTTGCCGCCAATTCGCTGGTTGGCGAGTCGATGACCAATCCGCTCAAGTATTATGACAACAACCTGTGCGGCACAAAGGTTCTGCTGGAATCGATGGTCGCACACGGTATCGACAAAATTGTGTTCTCGTCCACAGCGGCGACATATGGTGAGCCGGAGCGCGTGCCGATTCTGGAAACCGACCGCACCGAGCCGACCAACTGCTACGGTGAAACCAAGTTGTCGATGGAAAAGATGTTCAAATGGACGGGTCTCGCACACGGACTGCGCTTTGTTTCCCTGCGTTATTTCAACGCCTGCGGTGCGCATGTCTCCGGCACCATCGGTGAGGCACATAATCCGGAATCGCATTTGATCCCGCTGATTCTGCAGGTACCGAATGGACAGCGCGAATATATCTCCATCTTTGGCGACGATTACGACACCAAGGACGGCACCTGCATCCGCGATTACATCCATGTCACCGATCTGGCGCAGGCGCACATTCTGGCAA
>CALYTA010000233.1 GCA_945486175.1 uncultured Clostridia bacterium
CCATGTGGGCCATCAGCGTGCCCTGATAGGCCTTGGAGTTGACGAACTGCACGCTCTTGCCGGCCAGGGAGTTCAGGCCGTCGATGTCCTCGGCAGCCTCCTCAATGGTGGCCTCGGAGCGGGGCGTGTTCACCCACAGCACGGTCTCAAACAGGTTGCGGGTGCCGTCCTGAATGAACTGGCCGATGGAGTGCAGGTCCGTGGAGAATGCAGCGGATACCGGGAAGATGCCCTTCAGGTCCTTACCTTCGGACTCTGCGAACAGCTGCTTGTACCACTCGCCGAACATAACGAGTGCCGGGTCATAGTTGACCAGGATTTCAGTGGTCTTGCCCTTGCGGTACAGGATGTTGCGGATTGCCGCATAGCGGAAGCAGTCGTTGTCCAGCGTGGTGCCGTCGGTGAATGCCTCGCGTGCCTCAGCAGCACCGCGCATCATCTCTGCGATATCGATGCCTGCAGCAGCGATCGGCAGCAGGCCGACTGCGGACAGGACGGAGAAACGGCCGCCTACATCGTCCGGTACAACGAAGGTCTCATAACCCTCTGCATTTGCCAGTTCCTTGAGTGCGCCGCGTGCCTTGTCCGTGGTAGCAAAGATGCGGTCCTTTGCGCCTTCCTTGCCGTACTTCTTCTCGCACAGGTCCTTGAAGATGCGGAATGCAATGGCAGGCTCGGTGGTTCTGCCGGACTTGGAAATGACATTGACACAGAAGTCACGGTCGCCGATGATCTTGATGACATCGTTGAGTGCACCGGAGCTGATGTTGTTGCCGAGGAAGTATACTTCCGGAATGCCCTCCGGACGGACGCTGTTGTACATCTGGCCGAGGCAGAACTCAACTGCTGCACGTGCGCCCAGATACGAGCCGCCGATACCGATGACGACCAGCACGTCACAGGTGTTCTGAATCTTCTTCGCAGCTGCCTGAATGCGTGCGAACTCTTCCTTGTCATAATCGACCGGGAGATTTACCCAGCCAAGAAAGTCATTGCCCTGTGCGGACTTGTCCAGCAGCATCTGGTTGCAGGTCTGCACCAGCGGGTTCATATACTTCAGCTCGTCTTCGTTCATAAAAGAAGTCAGACCGGTCATTTTCAGTTCCATTGCCATTGTAAATTCCACCTTTTAACATAGATTTTCTCATATTCTCTTACATGCCGAACCCCTGCATTGTCAAATCCATGCAGGGATTGTTTATAGTATAACACGGCTCTCTTCAAGTTTCCAGTAAAAATTGTGCAAAACTATAATTTTATCCGGCACAACTTATCTGTTTTTGTCACCTTTCCCAATATCCGTGTGTATTTCACCAAAACCCGCCAATTTTCTGCAAACAGCAGTGTATAGTTTCACAATATCTTCCAGTTTATGGCACGAAAAAACCAGGGTTTTCCAATCTCCACAACAAAAGAGCCTGCCGTTCCGGCAGGCTCATCGTTTTCACGCTGAATTTTATTTGTGCTCCTCCAGCCAGCGCAGTGCGGTATAGGCATAAACAGCACTGCCGGCGGAAAGCGCATCTTCGTCAAAACGCACCATCGGGTGATGCTGCGGATAACGGTAACCCTTTTCGGGCTGTCCGGCAGCCAGCGCCAGCATGATGGACGGCACCTGCTGGCTGACATAGGCAAAGTCCTCAGAGCCTGCCGCGCCGGAGGATTTCTGCCCCCCGCCCATCGCGCTCAGCTCGGCAGCGGAAAACGCCCTGCCTTCGCCCAGCAGCTCCTTGACATAGGCCGCGGCACATGCCGCCAGCTCCGCGTTGTTGACCAGCGTCGGGCAGCCGCTGCCAAACACGACCTCTGCTTCCGCACGAAACGCTGCGGCAATGCCCTGCGCGATCTCCGTCATGCGCTGTTTGATCTGCGCGCGCGTCTCCTCGTCAAACGTGCGCAGGCTGCCGCCCATGACGACGGTGTCCGGAATGACATTCGCAGCGGTTCCGGCGTTCATCGTGCCGATGGTCAGAACGGCACGGTCATTCATCGCCAGCTCTCTCGCATGGATTTCCTGCAGGGCAATCAGGATGTGTGCCGCCGCGTTCAGCGGGTCAACGCCGGTATTCGGCATGGAGCCGTGACAGCCGTTGCCCTGTACCTTGATTTCAAAATAATCCGCAGCCGGTGCACTCACGCCGGGGGGCGAAACGATCACGGTGCCCGCGGCAAACGGCATGCCCGCCATGACATGGATCATCAATGCGGCATCGACGTCCGGATTTTTCAGCAGCCCCGCCCCGATCATGTCGCTGGAGCCTTCAAAAATTTCCTCCGCCGGCTGGAACATCAGCTTGACGGTGCCCTGAATTTCGTCCTCATGCTGTTTGAGCAGCCGTGCCGCGCCGAGCAGCATGGCGGAGTGCATATCGTGGCCGCAGGCATGCATGCGCCCATTCGGGCAGGCAAAGCCTTCCCCTGACTGCTCTTCTATCGGCAGCGCATCCATATCGCTGCGCAGCAGGAATACCTTTCCCGGTTTTTTGCCGCCCGCCAGTGCGACAAGTCCTGCCTTTCCGCAGTCCACAGGCGTATAGCCCATATCTGCCAGCTGTTTCCGGACAAATGCAAGCGTGTCATGCAGGTCAAAGCCCGTTTCGGCATGCGCATGCAGATACTGCCTGTCGGATACAATCGTTTCCCGAAGCGCATCGGCTTCCTTTTTTATCTGTTCTGACGTCATTGTATCTCCTCCATCGTATACCAATGCTGTGCCGGTTGATTTTTCCCTCTGCCGCACGTCGGCAGCTTCCCTTTGTCCAGTATTATACCATAGTTTTCCGGAAAAGAAACATCATGCCATGCTTTCGCTCAGTTGTCCGGTTCTGAACCAGCACACATAAAAAAGCGGCGCCCCACAGACACCTCTTTGTTGTTTTTGGATTGTTTGAACAGCAAAACCCGTTCATGTATTGATCTGTTCATTCACTATTTCGTAAGCACGCATATGTGCGGAAACGGTCTGCCTCCGCGCACACACACGGATTGCAACGGCAAAAACTGCCAAATGTGCGCTCCATTTTTTATTGTGTATGCACAGTGAGCAGGTACGACAGCTTTTCCTGTCTCATGCGAAACAAGTGCCACTACTGTTTTCCCTGACTCTTCTGCTGTCAAAACATCCTATGATGTCAT
>CALYTA010000234.1 GCA_945486175.1 uncultured Clostridia bacterium
CGGCGGCCCGGTTCAGGCACTGCTCAAGAAGGCAGCCGCACTGGATATCCAGACAATCTGCCCGCTGCACGGCCCGATTCTGACGGAGAATCTCGGCTACTACATCAACCTGTACGATATCTGGTCGTCCTACCGCGTCGAGTCCGAGGGCGTCATGATCGCGTATACCTCCGTCTACGGCAACACCAGAAAGGCTGCCAAACTGCTGGCAGACAAGCTCACCGCAAAGGGCTGCCCGAAGGTTGTCCTGACTGATCTTGCGCGCTCCGATATGGCAGAGGCTGTCGAGGATGCGTTCCGCTATGGCAAGCTGGTTCTCGCGAGCACCACGTACAACGGCGAGGTATTCCCGTTTATGCGCACCTTTATCGAGCATCTGACCGAGCGCAGCTATCAGAACCGCACCGTCGGCCTGATCGAGAACGGTTCGTGGGCGCCGATGGCGGCAAAGGTCATGACCGGCCTGCTCGAAAAGAGCAAGGATATCACCTGGCTGGACACCGTCACCATCAAGTCCGCGCTCACCGCAGAAAACGAGGCACAGCTGGACGCAATGGCAGACGCGCTGCTGTAATTTCAAACATCCAAACAGCATAGAAAAACAGGCTGGCAGAGCAACTCTGCCAGCCTTTGCTTTTGGAATACCATTTACAGATACTGATACCGTTTCCGATACCGGAGAATGCATGCCAGTGAGACCACCAGCGCGAGCAGCTCTGCCGCCGGGATGGCAAGCCACACACCGGATACGCCCCACAGCTTCGGCAGCAGCTCGATTGCCGCAACCAGAAAGACAAATGTGCGCAGGAACGACAGCACGGCGGAAACAATGCCGTTGGACAGGGCTGTGAACAGCCCGGAAGCAAAAATGTTGAAGCCCATGAACAGGAAACCGATGGCGAACAGCTCCATGCCGTCCGATGCGATGGAAAACACGGCTGTCCCGCGCTGGGCAAAAATACCGACCACCGTCTGTGACAGCACGACAGACAGGCCATAGGCGAGCAATGAGCACACGGCGACAAACAACAGGCTGAGCCGCACCAGCTTTTTCAGCCGGTCATGATTCTGCGCGCCGAAATGAAAGCTGATGAGCGGTGCGACGCCGGATGTATATCCGAAGAAAATCGCAGTGAAGAAAAACTGTGCGTAAAAGACAATCGTAATCGCCGCGACGCCATCCTCTCCGAGATAAGACAGCATAATGATGTTGAACAGGAATGTCGTGACCGCGACGGCGAGATTGGACACCATTTCCGATGAGCCGTTTAAACAGGCGCGCCCGAGCACCCAGCCGCGCAGCACCGGGCGGACATAATACAGCAGGTCATTGCGGCGGCTGAAAAAATAGACCAGTCCGATGACGGTCGGAATCGTCTGCCCGATGCCGGTGGCAATTGCCGCGCCGCGGATGCCCATATGCAGCGGGACAATCAGCACATAATCGAGCACCATATTGGCAACGCCGCCGAGCAGTGTCGCCGCCAGTCCGAGATTCGGCCTGCCCGCTGTCGTAAAAAAGAACTGGAACAGTATCTGTAACATACAGCACGGTGTGAACAGGCTCATAAAAACCAGATAATCCCGGCAGTATTCATACAGCACATCCGTCGAACCGAGCGCCCACACAATCGGGTCGGCAAATACAATGGACAGCACGGCAATCACAATGCCCAGCCCGGCGGTAAAAACCGTCAGCAGGGAAAAGCTCTGGCGCGCCAATTCCGGTTCTTTTTCTCCCATCTGCCGCGCCGTGACCGCACTGCCGCCAGTGGCGAGCATGATGCCGACTGCAAGCACGAAATTGATGAGCGGAAACACAATATTGATGGCGGAAAGCGCATCCGTGCCGACATAATTGGACACAAAGCCGCCGTCTACCATGGTGTAAAACGAATTGAACAGCATCATCAGCATGCCCGGCAGTGTAAACCGCAGCAGGAAGCCCGGTGTGATCGGGCGTTCAAACGAATTCATAGACCCTCCTTTTTCCACATCCTTCTTCATTTTGGGTAAGTCCCTCTACTATAGCGCGCGGATACAGGGTTGTCAAGACAATGGTTTCACCCCCGCTTCAAAGCATTTGACGGAAGCGCCTGTTCACGGTACAATAGACGGGAAGATGACACAAATCGGAGGAATTTTCAATGAACAACGAAAATGCCGCATGGTTCCGCCGCGGCATGAAAAATGGCGTGCCGATTGCACTGGGTTATTTTGCGGTTTCCTTTACGCTGGGCATTGCCGCAAAAAATGCCGGGCTCAACGCCATACAGGGCGCACTCGCCAGCGCGACGACGCTCGCCAGCGCAGGCCAGTTCGCAGGCTTTAATGTCATAGCCGCAGGCGCGACCTATGTCGAGATGGCAGTCATGATGCTGGTCATCAATGCGCGCTATCTGCTGATGTCCTGTTCGCTCAGCCAGAAGCTCGACCCGGATCTGCCGTTTTTCCACCGGCTGATTATCGGCTGGGGCATTACAGATGAGATTTTCGGTGTGGCGAGCTGTGTGCCGGACAGGCTCAACCCGTTTTACAATTACGGCATGATGGCGCTCTCCATTCCGGGCTGGACAATTGGCACAGTGCTCGGTATTGTCGTCGGCAATATCCTGCCCGCCAATGTCGTCAGCGCACTCGGCGTCGGCTTATACGGCATGTTTCTGGCAATTATCATCCCGCCTGCGCGCAAAAACCGCGTCATTGCGGGTTTGGTCGCGGTTTCCATGGCGGCGAGCTTCGCCATGGCAAAGCTGCCGGTGCTGTCCGGCATTTCCTCCGGCATGCGCACGATTATCCTGACAGTGGTCATCGCAGGCATTGCCGCTGTCCTGTTCCCGGTTCATGAGGAGGAAGAAACCCATGCAGCATAATCCCTATCTGTACATCGCTGTCATGGCAGGCGTGACCTACCTCATCCGCGTGCTGCCGCTGACGCTCATCCGCAAGGAAATCAAAAACAAAACCATCCGTTCCTTTTTATATTATGTGCCGTATGTCACGCTCGCGGTCATGACCTTCCCGGCGATTCTCGACGCGACGGGAAGCGTGTGGTCGGGCGCTGCGGCGCTGGTTGCGGGCATTGTGCTCGCCTGGTGCGGCGGCAGCCTGTTCCAGGTCGCGGTCACTGCCTGT
>CALYTA010000235.1 GCA_945486175.1 uncultured Clostridia bacterium
CTATATCTGTACAGGTCACAATTCGCAACCATTAGATTTTACAGATTTATATGAAATCCGACAGAAAACAGAAAAGTGATGGATTTTGATATCCAAACCAGAGAGAGGAGGGGGACATGGCGCCCAAAAAAGAATACCGCAGTGCAGTCCGTTCACGCAGGCTGATCCGCGAGGCATTTCTGCAGCTGCTGCAGGAAAAAGAACTGCGGAAAATCACCGTGACAGATATTGTCAACCGTGCAGATATCAACCGGACGACGTTTTATGCGCATTATCCGGATGTGCGCGGTGTAGTGGAAGAAATTGAAAATGAGATTATAGAGGAAATGCAGGGTGCACTGCAGGAATGCGAAGGGCAGGACTTTTTTCGCGACCCCACACCGATTCTGGGCAAGGCGTCCCGTCATATGGAGGAGAATCGGGAGCTGTATACCATATTTATGCAGGAAGACGATATGGACCGTCTGATGAAACGGGTTCAGGATATTCTGGAGCAGTATATGAAACAGAATACCGTAATCCCGCAGGCGATTCGCCGGTCACAGATTTTTTCCGTGCGCATGCATTTTTTTGCGGGCGGTATCGCCAATGTATACCGGAAATGGCTTTGCGGGGAACTGGACTGCCCGCTCGGCGATGCGTATGCGGATATCGGCGAAATTCTGAAGCAGTCCGCCAGGGAGTTTTATGAGCAAGCTCCCGCGACAGGAGAGGGATATGGACAGACACAGGGAAAAAGAGAACGGACGGAAGCTGTCAAAGGCGGAGCAGAAACGCAGGGCAAAGTTTGAACAGCTGAAGGAAACGCTGGAGGCACAGGGCTATGTGGAGCATGACCTGACAATTGGTTTGGTCTATGCCAATGTGATGGCAATTGTGCTCGGGCTGCCGGTCAGCCTTCTTTTTATCGTTTCGTTTTTATGGCGCAGGCAAAGCATGGAGGCTTCGATTGGTCTTGCGGATATTGTGCTGTTTTATGTATTGCTTGTCGTGCTGATTTGCGTGCATGAACTGATCCACGGTATTACGTGGGCGATATTTGCGCCGTCACACTGGAAAACGGTGGAATTTGGATTTATCAAAGAGTATCTGACACCGTATTGCACATGCGGCGAGCCGCTGAAAAAATGGCAGTATATCATCGGTGCGCTGATGCCGACCATCCTGCTTGGGATTCTGCCGGCGTCTGTCGCGGTGTTTACTGGCTCCTGGCTGCTGTTGATTCTGGGTATTGCGCTCATTTTCGGCGGCGGCGGAGACCTGACGATTGTGCTCGAGCTGCTGCGGCACCGCAGTACGGCGCGGGAGGTTCTGTATATTGACCACCCATATGCGGCGGGCGTGGTCGCGTTTGAATGGACATAAAACAAAATCTCTGGCGGTAAAACAAATCCCCGACCGGATTGCTCCGGTCGGGGATTTTGCATAGGTAAGGTGTGTTCAAAAATTGCTTCAATTACTTCTCGTCAGAAAGCAGGCTGACATCCTTGCCTTCAAGGATGTAGTTGGTGGTGCGCATTGCACACATCTTGCCGCACATCGAGCAGGTATGGCGGTCCTGAGGCGGCTTGGACTCGAAGTATTCGCGTGCCTTTTTGCCGTCGATGGCGAGGGAGAACATCTCATCCCAGTCAAGACGGCGGCGTGCGTCGCTCATCTTGTCATCGATTTCGCGTGCACCCGGGATGCCCTTTGCCATGTCAGCGGCATGTGCAGCGATCTTGGAAGCGATGATGCCTTCCTTTACATCGTTGACATCCGGCAGGCGCAGGTGCTCCGCCGGGGTGACATAGCACAGGAAGTCTGCGCCGTAGGTAGCAGCGATAGCGCCGCCGATGGCGGAGGTGATGTGGTCATAGCCCGGTGCGATGTCGGTGACCAGCGGGCCAAGGACATAGAACGGTGCGCCGTGGCACAGGCGCTTCTCGATTTCCATGTTGGCCTTGATTTCGTTGAGTGCCATGTGGCCCGGGCCTTCGATCATGACCTGTACGTTTTTATCCCATGCGCGCTTGGTCAGGATGCCGAGTTCAATCAGCTCGGTAATCTGGCTGGCATCCGTGGAGTCATGGGTGGAGCCGGGGCGCATGGCATCGCCGAGGCTGATGGTGACATCATACTCGTGCAGGATGTCGCACAGCTCGTCGTAGTATTCGTAGAACGGGTTTTCATTGCCGGTCATTTCCATCCAGGCGAACAGCAGCGAGCCGCCGCGGGAAACAATATTGGTCAGGCGCTTGGTCTGCTTGAAGGTGTCGATGGTTTTGCGGTTGATGCCTGCGTGGATGGTGACAAAGTCGACGCCGGTCTTGGCATGCGCTTCGACAACGCGCAGGAAATCCTTTGCGGTGATGCTCTTGAGGTCCTTTTCGAGATAGCCGACCGCATCATACATCGGCACGGTGCCGATCATAGCGGGGGACATGTCGATGAGCTCCTGGCGGAAGGTGTGGGTCTTGCCGTAGTTGGACAGGTCCATGATGGCCTCCGCGCCGAAATCAATGGACATGCGGACCTTCTCGAACTCCTCGTCATAGTTGTGGCAGTCGCCGGAAATGCCGAGATTGACGTTGATTTTGGTCTTCAGACCCTCGCCAATGCCCTCCGGGGACAGCGAGGTGTGGTTTTTGTTTGCCGGGATGACGACTGTGCCGCGGGCAATGCGCTCGCGCAGCACTTCGACATCAATGTTTTCTTTCTTTGCGACAATTTCCATCTGCGGGGTAACAATGCCCTTTTTTGCCGCTTCGATCTGTGTCATGTGCATGCTGGTTTTCCTCCTGCTGAAATAACTTAGGGAACAAAAAATACGCTGGATTCATAGGAACTCAGCGCATATCTGGAAATCGTAACCGGATTGTACCTTTACTTCCTACAACGGTGTTAACCGACAGGTTCAAAGGGTCAGGTTTTAACCTTCTCAACTCGGCGTTCCGGGCAGAACGCGCATCAGTTCCCCTGTAAATTGATATCATTATAACAATGCGGCGGGAATCTGTCAATGAGGTTTGGACGAAATCAACAAAAAAAGAAAAACACACGACATCCAGGCCGCACTGTTGCACAGCCACCGTCATGTGTTTCTTAGCAAAAAAGAGGAAGAAGCACCGCCTG
>CALYTA010000236.1 GCA_945486175.1 uncultured Clostridia bacterium
CAACAGTACCCGATTCATTGAGGTCTGTGTGACTGCCGTCCGGATGAACCAGCTGGGTATTGACTCGGGTCTCACCCGCAACGTCAGTAAAATCGTGATGGATACCGAGTGCAGTCAGACCGTTTTTCAGGGAACGGCCATTGTTGCCTCCGGTAAAGCCCATTGCCACGCTTTCGCCGCCGAGCGCACGGATCGCTCTGGAGACATTGATGCCGCGTCCGCCGACCTCGACAAAGCTCTGAGAAACGCTGTTTACCGTTCCAAATTCGATGGGTTCGTCGATAATCAGCGTCCGGTCAATCGCCGGGTTCAGCGTTATGGTTATTATCATGGATAAACCCTCCTGCTTTCAGTAAAAATGGACGCATGGTTTATCAGTGTTGTCCTACATTATATTTTACATAATTTCTGATTCAATGTAAATGAAAAACTGAAAGATTTTTGTTTCTTTCTGCTAAGGTTGCTATCCGTCCTACAGGAAACGCCGTCCTGCGGCACCATCCGTCTGAAATCGATTTCTTCTATTATATAGGTATAATCCTGTTCAGGATGTAATTTCGTGCGGCTCATCCTCTGTCTGATACAATTCCTGCCGGATCATGTTGAACATGTCCTCTGCCATTGTCAAAATATTGTATACCTGTGCTTCTGTGATTTCAAACGGAAGATCAGTCGGATATCGCGTTTCAATATAATAGTTGTTCAGTGCGGCACTGTCGTCCAGATAATGAACGAACCGGTCGTCACACATTGCGGCCTGCCGGCACAGGAAGGTCAGGTTATGTCCGTCAAAATGGCGTCCCGCTCGGAACAGCAGATAGCCCTTGAGTGCTTTTTCAATCGCCTGCTGGCAGTGGAACGCCACTGCCATCTCGTCCCCGCCCCAGGTGAGCAGGATGCGCGCGCTCTGCAGATCGCTGAGCGCCTTTTCCAGCCATTTGTAATAATACCGGCTGTCAGTGCTCCCCTTGCGTCGTCTCGCCATACAAGATCGTTCCCTTCTTCTCAATTGCAGACGCATAGCTTCCTGCGTCCCTTCGCATGCTGGCCCATTCATCCGTATTGTACAGCAAAAACTGTACCGGGAATGGCGCATTGACTTCCAGATACAGCTGGCGCAGCAGACGTTTTTTGTCGCACTGCACATCCACGATGATGCACAAATTTGCCGATCTCATGTCATGCCCAGCCATTTTTTCGCCATACAGAATTACACGGCTTGGCCGGCAATATTGAATGACTGTGTCGAGAACTTCCTTGAAATTCATACCTGTCCACCCTCTCTGTCCGGGTCAAAGTTCGGAAAATACCACTTCTGCCTGTACATTTTCCCTCTCGCCGTCAAGTGCCGCCACACAGAGCGCATCATCAGTACCCGTGCCGCGCGCCAGCGTCAGTGTTGTGCCGCAGGTTGTTTCGGAGAGATAATTGACCTGCATCTGTGAGACCCAGCGCGTCTCATCATTCTCCAGCCCGAACGCGTCCGACAGGATATCCACTGCCTTGACGTTATTCAGATGGTGGTTGACGTCGATGTCGCTATAACGCACAACACGGTCAAAACACGGCTGTAAATGCTCGGCATGAATCGCCTTGAGCATCTCCGGTTCACCGACAATCTGGTCTTCGAACGAGATGCCCAGTGCCTTCGGACGCAGCAGGCGGTGCGTTTCCGCATTCACAATCGCCCACATCGTGACCGCACTGCCGATCACGCCGTCCTCCGCTTCAAATGTAAAGTCACGGTACCACGACGCACCCTTGATCTGGCGCGGCCATGTGGTCAGGCGCACGGTTTCATATGAATGCAGCGGACGGTTCAATCTGTATTTCAGGCGCGACAGCACCCAGAACCCATTGTTCTCCATGACTTTTTCCGAAAGTCCCATCTCCCCCGCATGGCGCGTAGCGAGATCCTGCATAAAATCAATGACAGCAGACGGGCGTGCAATCCCCCGTCCATCAATATGCCCGATATCGAGCGCATATTCCTTAGACATCTGACACTGCGGCATCTGTCTTCTCCTCCTCGGCTGTGTTTTTCTGATACCTTCAGTATACCGCATTTGTGCCGGAAAGAAAAGATTTCTCCGCAAAATCCCCCTCCGTTCCGCGTTGTCGAACGCGGAAAATTGTGATAGACTGGTAAACACAGAAAGGATGTGCATCAGCATGGAACTGACCTTCCAGCAGGTTACTGACACAGAAATTGAGACACTTGCCGCACTCGCGGACGAAATCTGGCATGAATTTTTCCCCGGCATCATTTCCGCCGGACAGGTGGACTATATGGTCGAAAAATTCCAGTCCGCCCCCGCCATGCGGCAGCAGATTGCAGAGGGCTACCAGTATTACCTCGTATCTGCCGGCGCGGAGCACATCGGCTATATCGGCGTGCATCCGGAGGAGGAACTGCTGTTCCTGAGCAAGCTGTACCTCAAAAAACAGCACCGCGGCCACGGATGCGGGCGCAAAATGATCGAGTTTGTCGCCGGTCTCGCGCGCGAGCTGGGCAAATCCGGTGTCTATCTGACCGTCAACCGCTACAATGAAAACACCATCGCAGTCTATCATGCGACCGGCTTTGAAACCGTGCGCACGCAGGTCGCTGACATCGGAAACGGCTATGTTATGGATGACTATGTCATGCAGCTTGCGGTATAATCTCCCCCCTGTCCCGCGTAGGATAGAGCAGGGACAGGAGGGTTGTCTATGAAAAAGCTGTTTGTACTGACAGCACTGTTTGTCGCGCTCGTTGGCGGCATTGTGTGGTATTCAGGCGGTTCCGCTGCGCTGGAGCTGCCCAATCTGGAAAAACTGGCCGCACAGGCAAAAGCGGAACCGGAAATCGGCAGCGCCGGGACAGAGGACACGCAGGAAACCGGACAGGCTGCCACAAAAACAAGCCTGCTCAACTCGCTGACCGAAACACGCGCTGTCTGGGTGGCGACAGCGTATGCCATCGACTACCCATCCGAACCGACAACGGATGCGGACACGCTCAAGGCCCGCTGCAATGAAATTCTGGACGAGGCCGCAGCGAACGGCTGCAACACCGTATATTTCCAGGTGCGCCCTGCGGCGGACGCGCTGTACCAGTCGGAGCTGTTCC
>CALYTA010000237.1 GCA_945486175.1 uncultured Clostridia bacterium
GGCTTGCCTTGTGTCGTTGGGGCAGACTGCCGGACGCGTTTGTCCGGCATGTCTGCGCGCGCGGGAGCGCGTCGCAGAGGTTTTCTTTTGGTGACTTTTCTTTTCCTCAAAAAGAAAAGTCACGTCAGTTCCATCTTCATCTCGCGCTCCACGTCCGCAATGTTGAGCATCAGCAGCTTGGAGACACCGCGTTCCTGCATGGTCACGCCATAGAGCATATCGGCTTCCTCCATCGTACCGCGTCGGTGCGTGATGACAATAAACTGCGTCTTGTCCGACAGCCGCTGCAAATACTGCGCAAAGCGCGTGACATTGACATCATCCAGTGCGGCTTCGATCTCGTCAAGCACACAGAACGGTGTCGGGCGCACCTTGAGGATGGCAAAATACAACGCGATGGCGACAAATGCCTTCTCGCCGCCGGACAGCAGCGACAGGCTCTTGACTGTCTTGCCGGGCGGTGTGACGCGGATCTCAATGCCGCAGCCGAGAATATCAGTCTCATCCTCCAGAATCAGCTCTGCACTGCCGCCGCCGAAAATTTCCTGAAAGGTCTCCCCAAAATATTGATTGAGCTGGGCAAACGACTGCGCAAACGTGTCCTTCATCTGCTCGGTCAGCTTGCCGATAATGCCGCGCAATTCGCTTTCCGCCTTTTCGAGATCATTTTTCTGTTCGGTCAGGAAGGTCAGGCGTTCACTCAGCTCGGCATATTCCTCAACAGCTGACAGATTGACCGCGCCGAGTGCGCGGATGGCACGCCGAAGGTCAGATGCCTGTTTTTCCTCTGCCTGCCGGTCATCGACCACATGTGCCAGCGGGCGCGCTGCCGTGGGCGTCAGCTCATAGCTCTCCCACATCTTATCGAGAATCTGCTGCTCCTCACGGCGCAGCTGTTCTGCGGCAGCTTCTGCTTCCGCATGACGGCGCTCCAGCGCCACCATGTCATTGCCTGTCTCACGCGCAGACTTCTCTGCTTCCGTTTTGTTCTGTTCCAGCCGCATGCGGTTCTGTCCGCATTCGCGCAGCTGTGTGCGCAGGTCTTCGGTGCGCTGGCGGTTTTCTTCGCCGCGCGTTTCCAGCTGCGTGCGCTCTGCGTCCGCCTGCCGGATGGCCTGCTCATATTCGCCCATGCGGCGGCGATGGTCTTCAGCGGTGCGCTGTGCGCTCTCTGCCATCTGCTTCAAATCATCCAGGCCCTGCCGCGCACTGTCGCGCTCGGTCTGCGCCTGCACCAGTGCCGTGCGCAGCTCCGCCGCCTTGTCATTCTGCACAGTCAGTTCTCCGGCAGCTTTCTGTGCGCTGCCCGCCGCCGCATTCAGCGCGGTGAGTGCCTGCTGGCGCTCACGCCCCAGCTCTGCCGCCTGCTGTTCCAATCTGGCAATGTTCGTGCGCAGCTGTTTTCGCCGCTGCTCGGCATCGCTCTGCTCGGCGCGGAACTGCTGTTCCGCTTCGCGCACGCTGTCCAGCAGAATCTGGTGCTGCTTTGCCTGTGCAGACAGTGCCGCCAGCTTCTGCCGCTGTCCGGCGAGTGCCTCGCCCATGCGTGCCGCTTCCTGTTCCTGCTGCTTCGCGTCCTCCGCGAGCTGTTTGCCGCGCGCCGTCAGCCGGTCGAGCTTTTCCTGCTGGATGCGCGCCCGCTCCTGCATCTGTTCGAGCTGGTTGGCGCGCGAGAGAATGCCGGATGACCGTCCGGCAGAGCCGCCGGTCATCGAACCGCCCGCATTGATGAGCTGGCCATCCAGCGTCACAATGCGGAAGCGGTTGCGGTAGCTGCGCGCAATTGCAAGCGCACAGTCCATATCCTGCGCCACGACCGTGCGGCCGAGCGCATTGTCCACAATATCGCGATAATCCGCGTCGCAGTCCACAAGGTCTGCTGCGACGCCGCAAAAGCCATCGTTCTGCTCCAGCCCGCTTTCGCGCAGTGACTGCGGGCGGATGGTATCCATCGGCAGGAAGGTCGCGCGCCCACCGTCGCGCTTTTTGAGCAGCTGGATTGCCAGCTTGCCGTGCTGGGCGGTCTCGACGACGATGTTGGACGCCGCCGCACCGAGCGCGGTTTCAATTGCCGTGACAAACTGCCCGGATACATGAATGAGGGATGACAGCGGCCCGCGCACGCCCTTCAGCGCGCCGGACGACGCCTGTCCCATGACCAGCTTGACCGCGCGGGAAAAGCCCTCGTAGTCGCGCTGCAATTCGGTCAGCATGCGCACGCGGTTGCGGCTGTCGGTCAGTGCCGCCGTCAGCTCCGCATGCTCCCGGCGCGCGTCATTTACCATGCGCGCCGCTTCCTGCGCATCCTCCTGCGCACGCTGCAATGCGCGTTCCTCCTGCGCGATTCTACCGCGCATTTCATCCAGCGCATGCTGCATCTCCTGCTGGGCTTCCTGTTCGCGCTCGGTGCGCGTCTTCGCGGAGCGCACATCGTCGCCCACACTCTTGCTGCGCCCTTCCAGCGCTTCCAGCTGTGCTTCTGCCGCACGGCGGTCAGCCTGCACAGCAAACATGCGCTCGCCCAGCGCTTCTGCCTGTTCTCTTGACCGGTCGGCCTGCTTCTGGCTGTCCTCTACCTGTGCGGACAGCGCCGCAAGCTCCTGCTGCTTTTGCTCCAGTGCGGCGGACTGCTGTGCAATCTGCTGTTCGAGCTCGTCCAGCCGCGCCTGTCTCGCCTGCATCTGTCCGCGCAGCGCATCTGTCTGCTCGCGCTGGGCTTCCATCTGGCCCTTTGCCAGCCCGATATTTTCAGCGGCATTGCGGCGGCTCTCGTCGAGCACTGCCATGCGGCGTGTCACGCCTGCCGCGGCTTCCTCTGCTGCGGAAAGCTGTGCCTGCAGCTGCTCCGCACGGATATCCGACTGGCGCATTTCCTCCGCCAGCTGTTCCGCGCGCGTATACTGCTGCCGCTGTGCTTCCCGCACGGCTTCCAGCTTCTGTTCCGCCTCACGGCGTTCGCGCTCGCGCGTGTCGCGCGCGTCCTTCATGCCGTCCAGCGTATCCATCCACAGCGACACCTCATGCACGCGCAGCTCGTCGCGCCATCGTGGTCTCCGCCCGGGATCAGGACAACGAAAAAGCCGCCGCGCTGGATGGC
>CALYTA010000238.1 GCA_945486175.1 uncultured Clostridia bacterium
CTCCGGCGGACTGCCAGCTGGACAGCCATAAGCTCATGGTGCGCGGCGGCTATATCAAGCAGATGACAACGGGTATTTACTCGCTGTACATGCCGACCAAGCGCATCACCAAAAAAATTGAAAACATCATCCGCGAGGAAATGGATAAGATCGACGGACAGGAAGTCATGTTCCCGGTCGTCATGCCGGCAGCGCTGTGGCAGGAATCCGGCCGTTATGACTCCATCGGCAGCGAGATGGCGCGCTTCAAGGACAGAAGCGGCCAGCCGGTTGTTCTGGGCATGACGCATGAGGAAGCTGCTGTACATCTGGCGCGCGGTGCGGCACAGTCGTACACCAACTATCCGTTCATGATCTATCAGATTCAGACCAAATTCCGCGATGAGCCGCGTGCACGCGGCGGCCTGATCCGTGTCCGCGAGTTCACGATGAAGGATGCGTATTCCTTCCACACCTCGCAGGAGGATCTGGAGCAGTATTATGAGAAGTGCTACACGGCATATGAGAACATTTTCCGCCGTGCAGGCATTCCGGAGGTTGTTGCGGTCAAGTCGGATTCCGGCATGATGGGCGGCAGCGTATCGCATGAATTTATGCTGCTGACCGACTGCGGCGAGGATACCATTGTCCTGTGTGACTGCGGCTACCGCTCCAACATGGAAGCGGCAGACTGCATCGTCGAGACCCCGGAGACCGAGGAAGCACCGCTCACCAAGGTGCTCACCCCGGAGACCAAGACCATCGAAGCAGTATGCGAGTACCTGAACGCACCGGCAAATGCTTCGTGTAAAGCCGTTGTTTATCAGAAGAATCTGACCGATGAATATGTCATCGCGTTCATCCGCGGCGATCTCGAAGTCAACGAGACCAAGCTGCGCAATTTCCTCGGCGAGGAAATCCATCCGGCAGAGATCACGCAGGAGAGCGGCATTGTCGCAGGCTTTATCGGCCCGGTCGGCCTGCCGGAAGGCGTGACCTATGTCATTGATAAGTCTGTCGCTGCACTCAACAGCTCGGTCTGCGGCGCAAACGAGGAAAATTACCACTACACCGGCTATAATGTCAAGCGCGACACGCCGGATGCACCGGTTGCAGATTTCGCAAAGACCTATGAGGGCGCCATCTGTCCGGTCTGCGGCAAGCCGCACATCCGCATCAGCCGCGGCATCGAGGTCGGCAACATCTTCCAGCTCGGCACCAAGTATACCAAGTCGATGGAGATGACCTATATCGGACAGGACGGCAAGCCGCATTATCCGATCATGGGCTGCTATGGCATCGGTGTCGGCCGTCTTGCCGCTTCGGTCTGCGAGGTAAAGCACGACGATTACGGCCCGATCTGGCCGATGTCCATCGCACCGTGGCAGGTTCATATCTGCGCGATCAAGGCAACGGACCCGGAGGTTCGCGCGGTAGCTGACGAGCTGTACCAGAAGCTCCAGGACGCGGGCGTTGAGGTCATTTATGACGACCGCAAGGTCAGCGCGGGCAATATGTTCTCCGATGCGGACCTTTTGGGCGTACCGGTTCGTGTCATCGTCAGCCCGAAGACGGTCAAGCGCGGTGCTGTCGAGGTATCCAAGCGTGACAAGTCGCTGCGCGAGGATGTCGCACCGGAAAACGCAGTGGAATACGTTCAGAAGCTGGTTCAGGCGATGCTCGACGAGTGCAAATAAATCGAATCATGGAATGGACGGCAGGCCGGGGGAGCCCTTCCCTCAGCCTGCCGCATTTTATTCGGAAAGGAGCTGTCAATGAGAACAATCATCTGGAGCCTGGCAAAAACTGCGGCAGGCTCCGCGGAAGGGCCTGTGACTGCGGAGGATGCGGCACAGGCGACAAACACCGCAATTGAGGGCGTACAGTCGATTACCAGCCTGTTTCATTTGCCGACCTGGGTCGGGCGGATGATTTTTATTGTGCTGGTTGTCGTTATCATGCTGTGGCTGGTCAAGCTGGTCAACAAGGGCTTCCGGCGCACGATGGATGCGATGCAGGAAAACAATCAGGATGCCACGCTGCTTTCCTTTGCGCGGTATGTGGTGCTGGCCATAGTCTATTTTGCAGGCGGTGTCATCGTCGTATCCAGCATACCGGGGGCGAGCGATTCGCTCAATGCGCTGCTTGCATCCGGCGGCATTGTCGCAGTCGTTCTCGGTTTTGCTTCGCAGGATGCCCTGAGCAATATCGCCGGCGGCATTATGATTCTGACATTCAAGCCGTTTGTCATCGGTGATTTTGTACGCTATATTGATGTCGGCGCATCCGGCACGGTTGAGGATATCTCGCTGCGGCACACGGCGATCCGCACGCCGGAAAACAAGCGCCTCATTATCCCCAACGGAAAAATCAATCAGGGCGTCATCGAAAATGCGAACTATGCGGACAGCCGGGTTTGTGAATTCTTTAACGTCGGCATTACCTATGAAAGCAATCTGGAGAAGGCGATCGGCATTCTGCGGGCGGAGGTTATGAAGCAGCCGCTGCATTTGGATGTGCGCGACCCAGAGACACAGGAGGATGAACCGGAAGTGCAAGTCGAGGTTGTTGAACTTGCAGATTCCGCTGTCGTGCTTCGCGCATGGCTGTGGGCAGCTGACCTGAGCAGCGCCATGAAATTGAAATTTTCGCTCAATCGCGCGGTAAAAGCCCGCTTTGACGCGGAGGGAATTGAATTTGCCTATCCGCATGTCACAATAACAAAATAAGAAACTGCTGCGGAGCCCCGTCCGGCGCGTGTGCGCCAGACGGGGATTTTTTGTGCGTTTTTCGCATTTTTCCGGCCATGACGGACGGGATTGTGAGAGTTTTCACATTCGTCAACCTATACAAAAATCTTGCATTTAAATTGTGGGTAATAAATAGCGGGAAAAGGTTAATTGAAGCAACATGCACAAAAAATTTCTGCATAAACTGTGCAATATTATGGATCATTGCGCTTGCAGAAAAAGTTGGAAGTGTGTATGATATAGCCAAGCTGAGGGAAACAAAACCGAAGCGGCGGACAACAAAAAGCTGTCCGAAACCATTCCGAAAGAAAGGCCAAAGCTCCGGCTTTCGGAACCATG
>CALYTA010000239.1 GCA_945486175.1 uncultured Clostridia bacterium
CGTCGGTGCAGTTGTCCGCGATAATAATCGCGTCGAGCATTTCCGACGGGTAATTCTGTTGTTTGATGGTGTCGACAAGCTGGCCGATGACGGCAGATTCATTGCGCGCCGAAATAATTGCCGCAAACCGGTGCGGTGCCACCGGAGGCTCGGCATGCTTTTTGGCTTTGCGCTTCTGCCGCCACTCCCCGACGAAGACGACGACAATATAAAACATCTGATAGACATATAAAGCCGATATGACCGTAATGACAACTGCATTGATATTGACAAGCAAATTCACGGCATGAGCCTCCTTATATAAATCTCTTCCATCGCTGTCTTTTTCGAAAGATATCACTTTTTGCGGCTTATTTCAAGGAATTTTTCAACAGTTCACAGGATGTTCTTAATTTTCTACAGTGTATACAAATTGTGACGGAAGCCCTGTCGGATTTCTGCACACTTTTCTCGCGCACATTTGACCGCGTACAAAAGACAAGCCGCCTGCACAAACTGTGCAGGCGGCGGATGGTTTGCAGTTAAAAAGGCGGAATCAGGCAGCGGAGCCATTCGCGGAGCTTGAAGCAGAACCCGAACCGGATACCAGTGCGTCCGATGCAAACGGCAGATAGGTATTGACGTTATATGCCGTGATCTTGTCGTACTCGTCGGTGGTTTCGACCTCCAGCGACTCAATGATTTCATCCAGCTTGTCGCTGACAATGGTCTCGCCGATGGCAGTCTTGATGGTGCTGTCGTCGCCGTCGCCGGTGTTGTTCAGATAGGCAGAGGTGTCAGTCAGTGCATCTTCCTTCAGTTCCATCTTCTTGATGATGAACCAGCCGTAGCCTTCGTGATAGACCAGCTCGTCGTTGATGGAATCGACGTCCATGTCCTTGATGGCGTTGTAGTATTCATCGACCATGTCGCCTTCGGTGAAGTAATAGCCGTCATCGCTCTGTGCGGTATCGGCGTTGTTTTCTTCCCACAGCGTGTCGAAATCATCCGGATTTGCCTTTGCCTTGTCCAGAATATCCTGAGCCTTCTTCTTGGCAGCTTCCAGTGCGTCGCCGGTCAGGGCATTGCCGTCATCGTCGGTATCTGCAATCAGGATGGACTTGGCGTGCAGATAGGTGTTGTTGAACTTTTCGGTAATCACACCGTCATCATAATACTTGTCGATGATATCCTGCTCGAGCTGCATGGTCTCACAGTTTTTGTCGTACAGCGCTTCGGTGTAGCCATAGCTGTTGAGGTAGGTGACAAACGGATCTTCATCGCCCTTGACCGAATATTTCAGCCAGCGGGTAAAGCTGCCGGTCTTGGAGCCGAGGGACTCACGGTTGGTGTTCTTGTTTTCCTCCAGCTTTTCCTTGGATTCCTTGCTGAGGGTGACACCTTCCTGCTCAGCGAGCTTTTCAATTGCGCGGTACTGGATGACCTGGCTCTTGCAGCCTTCCTTGATGCTGTCGAAAATGGTTTCTTCCGCCAGCTGGCTGACATCCATGCCGAAATAGTTTTCATAGTACATCATATTGTAGACAATGTACGCCGCCAGCTCACTGGACTGTACATCCTCGCCGTCGACGGTCATGACAACCGGAGTTGTGTCCTTGGACGAGCCGCAGCCCGCCAGCATGCCGACACACAGGACACCGGCCATCAGCATAGATAAAAATCGCTTCAGCTTCATATACATTCGTTCTCCTGTCTCGTAATACATAATCGATCAATCCGGGCCGCGGATTGCAATCATCCCCACCGCGGCATCTGGTCTCACTTGTCTATTATATCACCAACCCATACATTGCACAACGGATAAAATCGTAAATTTTGTGTGTACATCGTGTGAATTTCACCGGAATTTGGGAAGTTTTTGCCATAAATGGCATGTCATTTTACGGAAAGGCCGCTGCTTTTGCGGTATTCGCGCGGCGAACAACCGACTTTTTTGACAAACAGATTGCTCAGGCTGCTGCCGCTTTCATAGCCGACAGCATAGGCGATATCAGAGACCGGCATTGTGGTTTGCAGCAGCAGCAGCATTTTGGCTTTTTCCAGACGGGTATTGATGATGTATTCCGATGGGGAAAAGCCGGTCTGCCGTTTGAATTCATGCGAATAGTGGAAGATGCTCAGATGTGCCATGTCCGCCAGCTCCTGCAGGGGGATGGTTTCCCCGACATGCTCGCGGATATAGATGACGGTTTTGGTAATCGGGCTGTCCTGCTGCACCAGGCTGCGCGGCGGCATGGCGAGCTGCATGAGGATCTGATAAATGCGCAGGGAATCGAGCGCTTCGGTTTCAATGCCCCGGCGGCGGTAGGCCTGTACCATGTCAAACAGCTGCTCTCCGATGGCGATGTTCTCCTCACGCCGCAGCAGGGGGCTTTCCTCTGCAATCGCATGCGCCAGCGCATGGGCGCCTATGCCATCGAAATGCAGGTAGAGAAATTCCACAGCTTCTTCTGCGGCATAGCGGTGCGGCTGGTCACAATCGAGCAGGACAATATCGCCCTTTTCCGCGCGGTATTTCCGGCCGTCGTATTGTACGCGCAGCACGCCGCTGCGGATGAACAGCAGCAGCGGGTTGTCATAGCGGTCACGGCTGACCTGATATGCCCCGTCACAGAAATAATGCCCGCACAGGACAGGGTAAAAATACAGCGCCTGCGCGTGCGCTGTCGGCGTCAGGGGGACGCAAAGAGAGTTGGGCAGAATGCCCGGACCGAGTTCATACACAGGTTTTTCTCCTTTTCGCAAAATCGATTAAGTTCTCCGCAGATTCAATTATTTACGTTCTGACACTGGTAGTATATAATACAGACAACGAAACGGAAATGCAGGAAATAAACAAAAATATTCACTTATTTTTGTGGTTTTTAGCCAATTTCCGTGCGAAAAAGTTTGAAAAACAAAATCGCAGGGAACTGTTTTCCGTATCGCAAATCAGAGCATGTTGTTGTAAAAGAAAACAAAAATCATTCAGTCAAAAACCAAAGAGAAGTTACTGAGAGAAAGGAAGTATTCGTATGCAGATCGGTGAAAAGAAAATTGAAAGACCCTTCCGTTGGGGCATCGTAGG
>CALYTA010000240.1 GCA_945486175.1 uncultured Clostridia bacterium
CCAACTGGAACAGAGGTATACAGGCAATCCAAATTCCGATCATGCAGCCGGACGGGAAGCAAAACAGAAAATGGATGCCATCACAGCGGGTATTGCGGATGCATTGCAGGTGCTCCCGGAGGAAATCATTTATACTTCCGGCGCGAGTGAGGCGAACAATCTCGCCATCAAAGGCATTGCACATACCGGCAGGCACATCGGAAAGCACATCATCTCCACACCGCTGGAGCATTCCTCCGTCAGCGGCGCACTGACCGCCCTGCAGGAACGGGGATATGAGATTGACCTGCTGGACATCCGGCGTGACGGAACAATTGATCCGGAGCATCTGCGCGAGCTTTTGCGCCGGGACACCGTGCTGGTGGCTGTGTGTGCTGTGGACAGCGAACTGGGAACGGTTCAGCCGATTCAGGAAATTGCGCGGATTGTGAAAGACTTTCCGGACTGCCGGCTGCATGTCGATGCGACACAGGCTGTCGGCAAAATTCCTGTTTCGTTTGACGGAGTCGATACCATGAGCTTTGCCCCACACAAATTTTACGGCCTGAATGGCAGCGGCATTTTGCTCAAACGAAAGGGTGTGATTCTCGAACCGCTGATTCATGGAGGTGCGAGCACGACGATTTATCGCAGCGGGACACCGGCGCTTGCACTGGCGGGTGCGGTGGAGCAGGCATTGACACTTGCGCTGGCACAACTGTCCGATCGGCTGGAGGTCGTGCAGAAATGGAATACCCTGCTGCGCACAGAACTGGCGAAATATGAAAGGGTGCGGATCAACAGCCCGCAGCATTCGGTTCCGCACATTTTAAATATCAGTGTGGCGGGCGTCCGCAGCACGGATTTTCAGCAGGCGCTGGACAGGCATGGAATTTGTGTTTCTGTCAAATCGGCCTGTTCTGTGCCGAATACGCCGTCGAGAGCGGTGTTCGCGGTCAGCCGCGACAGAAAACAGGCGATGTCCTCCTGGAGAATCAGCCTGAGCCATTTGACCACACAGGAGGAAATCCATGCCTTCCTGTCTGCATTTGATCTATGCTATAAGGAGTTGACACTATGAGCCGGACGTTTGAGCCGTTCCAGCGCATTGAGCGCAGCATTATTACAAAATATAAAAGGGATATCTGGAACCCGTTTACACAGGCAGTGAAGGATTATGAGCTGATTCTGCCGGGCGATAAGATCGCAGTCTGTATTTCGGGCGGAAAGGACTCCATGCTGATGGCAAAGCTCATGCAGGAGCTGCACCGGCATACCAATGTACCGTTTGATCTTGTCTTTCTGGTGATGGATCCAGGATATAATGAGATCAACCGGCAGAAAATTGAGAGCAATGCAAAGCTGCTGCACATTCCGATTACCATTTTTGAAACAAATATCTTTGCTGTCGCCAATAAAACGGAAAAAGACCCCTGTTATCTGTGCGCGCGCATGCGCCGCGGACATCTGTATAAAAAGGCACAGGAGCTGGGCTGCAATAAGATTGCACTCGGGCATCATTTCAATGATGTGATTGAAACAGTTGTCATGGGCATGTTTTACAGCTCCATGCTGCAGACCATGCCGCCGAAGCTGCACAGTGACAATTTTGAGGGCATGGAGGTCATTCGCCCGATGTACCGCATCCATGAGGATGCGATTATTGCGTGGAAGAATTACAATGAACTGGAATTTATCCAGTGCGCATGCCGGTTCACGGAAAATTGTACCATGTGTGACAATGGGGGCGGTGGCTCCAAACGTCAGGAAATCAAAACACTTATCCGCAGGCTGAAACGGGACAATCCCTATATTGAAAAGAGCATTTTTAACAGCATTCATGCGGTGTCACTGGATACTTTTCCGGGCTATAAGACCGGGCGGGTCAGGCATTCGTTTCTGGAACGGTATTATGACAACTGAGAAGGAGCAGCGACAGGAGGGACAGATATGGCAGAAGCAATGGATGAAAGAATACAGAAAATTGTACAGGATATCATAACAGATGTGGAACAGGAACACAAAGGAAGCCGGATCACAGGACACAGGCAGCCGGACAGAGAAGTCATCATAGATGTGATCCATGCCATTCAGGCGGTGTTGTTCCCTGCACATTTTGGAAGCAAGAGGGATATCAGTGATTTTGCGGTCAAATATGAGATTGGCGGATTGCTGGAACAAATTTATACCTCGTTATCCATGCAGATTCTCCGCGCCCTGCGGCACCATCCGGTATATCAGAACGAGTCAAAAGCGGTTCGGCGGGAAAAAGCAAATGAACTGGCAGCGCAGTTTATCGAAAAACTGCCGACAATCCGGGCATATTTGAAAACAGACATTCAGGCAGCGTATGACGGCGACCCGGCCGCGTTCAACAAGGATGAGATCATTTTTTCCTATCCGGGATTTTATGCAATTGTCGTAAATCGAATTGCACATGAGCTGTACCTGCTTGATATTCCGCTGATTCCGCGGATTATGTCGGAATATGTACACGGGAAAACCGGCATTGACATCCATCCGGGGGCGGCAATTGGAAAATATTTCTTTATTGATCATGGAACCGGTGTCGTAATTGGCGAGACAACAACGATTGGCGACCATGTAAAGCTGTATCAGGGCGTAACACTTGGCGGTTTGTCCACCCGTGCCGGGCAGGGGCTGAGCGGCGTGAAGCGCCATCCGACCATTCGGGACAATGTCACAATTTATTCCAATGCATCTGTGCTGGGAGGAGATACCGTGATCGGAGAGGGCTGTGTCATTGGCGGCAACTGCTTTATTACGCGCTCCATTCCCGCGCATATGCGTGTGAGCAACCCCAGCTTTCATCTGGAAATGAGGCCGGATGAATCTGTTTTGGGAAGTTCAACGGAATACTGGTCATATGAAATATAATCCTGTATTTAAGCCGGGGAGGACCTGCTGCTGAGAAGCGGCAGGTCATTTTTTTTGAGCGTAAAGCTACACAATCCCGCTGAACACTGCGTTGTGATACATGGTTTCACTGCCTGATAACGTTTGCAAAAAAATAGGCGGGCAGATGTCTGGATTTTCGCATGCAGTATGCAGCTTGAAAAAATATAT
>CALYTA010000241.1 GCA_945486175.1 uncultured Clostridia bacterium
GGCGGAAATTGCAAGAGGAATCTGAAAAAAACCTGAAAAATTTTTTATGCGCACAGGTTATGCACAAAACCGGAAGAAATTGCCGTAGACAATGCAAAAAAGCGCCGTATTATGTACATCGTGAGCTGTTAAAAGTATCGACAGAGAGGAGGAATGCCTTTGGCGCAAACAAAAAGCAGCAGCCGGAGGAAGAAGACGCATGGGGATCAGGTACGCGATATCCTATGCGACCATTCGCCGGAGGCAGCACAGTGCCTGTGTGACATGCTGGAGGACGATTCGCTCACCGGCACGGCACGTGTCGGCGTTGCCAAGGAAATTCTGGAACGCACGGTGGGCAAGGGCCAGCTGCCCGATTCCCGGCAGGATACACAGGAGAAATTTGAGCTGGTGCTGAAGGTGGTGGAATAATGGAGCTTTCCGTCACCCGGCGCCAGCTGGAATTTATCCGCTCCACCGCGTTTGAAACACTGTTCGGCGGCGCGGCGGGCGGGGGCAAGAGCTATGCGCAGCTGATTGACGCACTGATTTTTGCCCTGAAGTATCCTGGATCAAAGCAGCTGGTGCTGCGGCGCACATTTCCGGAGCTCAAGCGCTCATTGATCCAGGTTTCGCTGTCGCTGTATCCGACGAACATTGCCACATATGGAGAGACCAGCCACCGATGGAAATTTGTCAACGGGTCGGTCATTGAATTCGGCTCGTGTGACAGTGAAAACGATGTCACCAAATACCAGAGCGCCGAATACGATGTCATCCGGTTCGACGAGCTGACGCATTTCACGAAATTCCAGTTTACCTATCTGCTCTCTCGTGTGCGCGGTGTCAACGGATATCCCAAGCAGGTCAAATCCTCGACCAATCCGGGCGGTGTCGGACACGGCTGGGTCAAGGCGCGCTATATCGACTGCCTGATTCCGGGCGAGGAACGCGATGGCAAGCTGTTTCTGCCCGCCCGCGTGCAGGACAACGCATTCCTGATGAAAAACGACCCGGACTATGTGCACCGTTTGGAGCTGCTCGACGAGCGCAGCCGCAAGGCATTGCTATACGGGCGGTGGGATCTGTTTGAGGGGCAGTATTTTGGCGAATTTTCCACCGAGCTGCATGTCTGTGCGCCGCCGGACCCGATTCCCGGCTGGTGGAAGCGGTATCTTGCGATTGACTATGGTCTGGATATGCTGGCGGCGCTCTGGATTGCGCTTGCGCCGGACGGCACGGCATGGGTTTACCGCGAGGTGTACCGCTCCGGGCTGATTATTTCCGAAGCGGCAGAGGCCATCCGCACTGCGGAGGCAGGTGAGCACATCGACCAGAGGCTTGCGCCGCCCGACCTGTTCAACCGCAGGCAGGAAACCGGGCGTTCCGCCATCGATATTTTTGCGGAAGCCGGATTGTATTTCGACCGGGCAATGGGCGAGCGCGTCGCGGGCTGGTATGCCGTCAAGGAATACCTGCGTCCGTTTGACGACGGGCAGGGTATCCGCACCGCAAGGCTGAAAATCAGCCCGGTGTGCAAAAACCTCATCCGCACGCTGCCGCTGCTGACCACCGATCCCGCCAATCCGAATGATACGGCGAATGCGCCGCACGAATACACGCATGCGCCGGATGCGCTGCGCTATTTTGCCGCGACGGTGCAGCCGGACGGGGATGCATGGCGGCCCGACCGCTATGACGGCGATGTGGGCGCATTCCTCGCCTACGAAGGGTAAACCTGCAAGGAGGAAACGTTATGGAATATATCATTTGCTGCCTGTGCAGCCTGCTGTGCTTTGCCTGCGGCGTGTGGGCAGCGCGCGGCCTGCCGAAACTGCCGCGGCGCAGACAGCCGGAGGAGGACTGGTGTGAGGAAGATGACGCGCTGAGCCGCGACATCGCCGCGATGCTCGCCTATACCGGTCCGAAAAAGGAGGAGGATGTCGATGAGGACGCCTGAATCGGTCTGGCAGGAATACCAGCGCGGCGTGGATTACAACAACCGCATTGACCTGTATGACCGCGTCAAGACCAATGAAAACTTTTTTGTCGGACGGCAGTGGGAGGGACTCAATGTCACGACGCTCGACCCGCTGATTTTTAATGTACTGCGGCGCGTCGTCAATCTGTTCATTTCCATGCTGGTCTCGGACGACATTGCGGTGACCGCACAGCCGTACCAGAATATGCCGGATGCGGAGACTGTACAGAAGGTGATCGACCGCGCGGTGTCCTCCGTCATCGAGCGCGCCGGGGTCAAGAGCAAAAACCGCTATATGCTGCGCAACGCCTGCGTCGACGGTGACGGCTGCTTTTACATCCGGTTTGACCCGGACAAGGACAGCGGACAGGGGGTTGACGGCGATATCGAGGTCGATGTCATCGAGAACACAGATGTCTTTTTCGGCAATCCCGCTGTGGACGATGTGCAGAGACAGCCCTATATCATCCTGTCCATGCGGCGGGCGGTTGAGGATGTGCGCCGCGAGGCGATGGAACGCGGCATGAGCCGCAGCGATGCCGAATGCATCCAGCCGGACAGCCTGCTCGAACCACAGTACGATCCGAAGACCGAGGACACCGACAACATGGTGACTGTGCTGCTGCGCATGCAGCGCACCGAAGACGGCATTGCGTTCTTCAAATGCACCCAGCATGCGGTCATCATGCCGGAGATCGTCACGCCATACCGCCGCTATCCAGTCGCATATATGAGCTGGGAGCGCGTCAAGCACTGTTATCACGGCGCGTCGCCCGTTACTGAGGCCATCCCCAATCAGATCGCTATCAATAAGCTGTATTCGATGTATGTCCAGTGCATCAAGCATGTCGCCTTCCCGAAAATCATTTATGACATGACACGCTTTCCAAATGGATATTCATCGGACATCGGCAAGGCGATCGGCATGCGGGGCAATCCGAATGAGGCAATTCTCTCCGCCTTCCGTGCGCCGGATATTTCCACACAGGTCATGGCGCTGCTGTCGCAGATGATGAAGGACATGATGGAGCTGAGGGGCGCATCCGATGCGACCCTCGGCAACGTTAAGCCGGAAAATACATCCGCCATTGTC
>CALYTA010000242.1 GCA_945486175.1 uncultured Clostridia bacterium
GACGGCATTCTGGAAGTCGAACGCCGCCAGTGGTGGTGGTGGGGCATGGAGCTGACCCATCCGTATGTTGACCTGCGCGGCTTTGAGAGCATGCTGATGGACTTTTATGATTACCCGGAGAAGATGCATGAGATTCTCGGCCGCTTCACCGAAGGCTATCTGGCAAAGATCGATTTCCTGGAGAAGAACAAGCTGTTCACCCCGAATACAGGCAACTGCTATGTCGGCTCCGGCGGACTGGGTATTTCGGGCAGCCTGAATCCGAAGGCAGAGGTTCCTGTGAGCGCGATGGATCTGTGGGGCTTCCACGAGAGCCAGGAGACCGGTGAGGTTTCCCCGGAGATGTTCGCAGAATTCGTTCTGCCATACCAGATCAAGCTGGCAGAGCGCTTCGGCCTGAATTATTACGGCTGCTGCGAGGGTCTTGACGGCCGTTGGGAGTATATCAAGCAGATTCCGCGTCTGCGCCGTGTATCGGTTTCCCAGTGGGCAGACATCCCGAAGATGAGCGAAATGCTCGGCAGCGATTATGTTTTCTGCCACAAGGTAAGCCCGACGGATATCGCTGTTCCGGAAATTGACGAGGATCACATCCGCACCCGCCTGCACCAGGTGCTCACGGACTGCAAGCGCTGCGGCAATCATGTCGAACTGATTATGAAGGACAACCACACCATTGCCAACACCCCGAGAAATGCTTACCGCTGGGTAGAGATTGCACGCGAGGAAGTTGCAAAGGTATACGGTTGATTGGAGCACAATGCTGAGAAAAACCGGTTGCAGACCGTGTAAACAGACGCGTGTCTGTAACCGGGCCGTATTAAGGAAGTGATTTGGATGGAGTTTCAACAGCAGGCACTGCAGGTTTGTGAAAATATCAGTACCCTGACCGGCGTATATTGCACGCTGCTGGACATGCAGGCAAAGCACTTCTGTAAATCGCCGTTCCGGGAAAGCTGTACGATGGAAAATGGGATTTGCAGCGCGGATATGGCTCACAGCGCTGGTTGTGCAGAGGCATCCCGGTGGAATGGGCGGTATATGTACCGCTGCCCATGCGGATATATGTTTTTGGCGGTATCGCTCCGTCAGCTCCATCAGGCCGAATATGGGCTGATTGCCGGGCCGTTTGTCCTCTCGGACAGCGGCACACCGGATGTGGGACAGGCAGAAAACGGGCAAATTCCGTGTCTGACGATGGAGCGCGCACGCGCGCTGGGCGAAATTGCACAGGCACTCTGTGGATATCTTGCCGGCGGCAAACAGATGTCAGTCAGCGATTCGGATGTTCAGAAGGAAACACTGCACACAATGTATTCCATGATGCAGTGTGAGGAGCGCATCAGCTACCCGATTGAGGACGAACGGCGTCTGCAGCAGCTCATCCGCTCCGGTGAGAAAAAAGAAGCCCAGCAGCTGCTCAATGACCTGCTGCTGGAGCTGTATCTGGCGGGCGGAAACGATCTGCTGATGCTCAAGCTGCGCATTCGTGATCTGATTACATTGATGTCGCGTGCCGCGACGGACAGCGGTGCGGATGTCACCGAGGTGCTTGCACTATGTGACCGCAGTGTGATCGAAATGGAACGCATGCGCGATTTTGATTCCCTTGACGCCTGGCTCGGCGCGATGCTGCATCGCTTTTTTGATCTGGTCTTTGACTTCAACGATGCCAAGCATCAGAATATTATCCGTCAGGTCTCTTCGTATATTCAGGAGCATCTGTCCGAGAAGCTGACGCTGGAACAGGTTGCGGGTGAGGTACATCTGTCGAAGTCGTATCTGTGCCGTATCCTGAAGGAAGAACTGGGCTGTACATTTACCGAATATGCCAACCGCCTGCGCATTGAGCGAAGCAAGACCTACCTGCATCGCAGTGCCATGCCGCTTTCGGAAATTGCCTGCGCAGTCGGGTTTGACGACCAGAGCTATTTTACCCGTATTTTTAAACGTGTTGTGGGCATGCCGCCCGGCAAATACCGCGCGAATAACCTGAGCGCGTGACCATGCACGGCGATAGGTCTGCATACCAATGAGGAGAGAATATATTATGAAAATGAATATGGAACAGTGGACAAAGGAGCTGCTGGAAGCTCCGGTCAAAAAAGCAATTCCGGTGCTGTCCTTTCCGTCCATTCAATTGCTGGATATCACAGTGCGCGATCTGATTTCTGACAGTACGCTGCAGGCAAAGGGCATGAAAGCCGTGGCAGACCGCACCCCGAAGGCAGGCGGTTCGGTCAGTCTGATGGATCTGTCTGTCGAGGCAGAGTGCTTCGGTGCGCCGATCCGCGTTGCAGATGATGAGGTTCCGACGGTAGTCGGCTCGGTTCTCGACACGGAAATTGAGGAAGACGAGCGCATGGAACAGGCTGAGGCAATGCAGGTTCCCAAAATCGGCGCAGGCCGCACGCAGATTTATATCGATGCGATTGCAAAGGTAGTCGAAGAAATCACGGACCGCCCGGTATTTGCCGGTGTCATCGGCCCGTTCTCGCTGGCAGGCCGTCTGATGGATGTCACCTCGTCCATGATCTATTGCTACGATGAGCCGGATATGGTCCATGTCGTGCTGGAGAAGGCGACCGAATTCATCATCAACTACATCAATGCCTACAAGGCAGTTGGCGCAAATGGCGTTGTCATGGCGGAGCCGCTTGCGGGCCTGCTCTCGCCGATGCTGGCACAGGAGTTTTCCGGCGATTACTGCAAGAAGATCGTTGACGCTGTCCGCGACGAGAATTTTGCATTCATCTATCACAACTGCGGAAACACCGCGAATGTAACGCTGGATTCCATCCTGTCCTGCGGCGCAAATGCCTATCATTTCGGCAATGCTGTCGACATGGCTGAAATTCTGTCCAAGGTTCCGGCAGACACCATCTGCATGGGCAATGTCGATCCGGCGGGCGAGTTCCGCAACGGTACGCCGGAGTCTGTCCGCAAGGCAACACTGGATGTCATGGAGAAGTGCTGCTCCTATCCAAATTTTGTCATTTCCTCCGGCTGCGATATCCCGCCGATGTCCAGCTGGGACAACA
>CALYTA010000243.1 GCA_945486175.1 uncultured Clostridia bacterium
ATGCCGTTGGACGGTACACCGCGCAGTTTGCCCTTGGTGATCTTCACACCGCCCGGCAGCTGGGATTTGTGCAGGGCAACCGGTACGATGCTGCCGACATGTGCGTTCGGCGCACCGGTGACGATCTGAATCGGCTCTTCCTTGCCGACATCGACCATGCAGATGACCAGATGGTCGGAATCCGGGTGCGGTTCGTTGGACAGGATCTTGCCTGTGACAACATTTTTAAATTCTTCGCCGAGGTAATCGATTTCCTCGACCTTCGAGCCGGACATCGTCATCTTATCCGCATATTCCTTATTGGTGATGCCCGACATATCTACAAATTCGGAAAGCCAGCTCATTGGCAGCTTCATGATTTCATTCCTCCAAAGTTCAGTATAGTATCCGTTTGCATGTTCACAGCTTAAAACTGGTGCAGGAAGCGCACATCGTTTTCATAGAACATACGGATGTCGTTGATCTTGTAGCGGCTCATGACGATGCGCTCCAGACCAATGCCGAAGGCATAGCCGGAATACTCGTCCGGATCAATGCCGCAGACCTCGAGAACCTTCGGATGAACCATGCCGCAGCCGAGAATTTCAATCCAGCCCTCACCCTTGCAGAGCGGGCAGCCTTCGCCGTGGCACTGGAAGCACTGCATGTCCATTTCCGCGGACGGCTCGGTGAACGGGAAGTGGTGCGGACGGAAGCGGACAACGGTGTCCTCGCCGTACAGCTTCTTTGCGAACATTTCCAGAATGCCCTTCAGGTCGGACATACGGATGCCTTTGTCGACAACCAGACCCTCGATCTGATGGAACAGCGGGGAATGGGTTGCGTCGACGGCGTCGGAACGGAAGACACGACCGGGCGCGATGATGCGGATCGGCGGCTTTTTGTGCTCCATTGTACGAATCTGGATCGGAGAGGTCTGCGTACGCAGAACGACGTCGTCGGAAATATAGAAGGTGTCCTGCGTATCGCGCGCCGGATGATCCTTCGGGATGTTCAGTGCTTCGAAGTTATACCAGTCCTTCTCAACTTCCGGGCCTTCACCGATGGAGAAGCCCATGCCGATGAAGATATCCTTGACTTCATCGAGTACCGTGCTGATCGGATGCTTGGTGCCGACGGTGACTTCCTCACCCGGCATTGTAACGTCGATGGTTTCGCTCTTGAGTTTGGCCTCCAGTGCGATGGCCTCCAGACGCGCCTTGTTTTCCGCCAGACCGGCTTCGATGGATGCGCGCAGGTCGTTGACCAGCTGGCCGAATGCCGGGCGCTCCTCCGGTGCCAGATTGCGCATGTTCTTCATCAGCGCCGTAACCTCGCCCTTTTTGCCGAGGTACTTGACGCGGATGGCGTCGAGTTCACGGGCGTCCTTGCTGGCAGCCATCGCCTGTTCAGCAAGCTCCCGGATAGACTGTAATTTCTCCTTCATCTGTTAAAACAACTCCTTGCGAATTTTATTGCACAAAAAAACCTCCCGCCCCACTTGAGAAAACAGGGACGAAAGGCAAGCGAATGCTTCCGCGGTACCACCCGGATTCCGGCACACAGACCGGCACTTGGGGATTGGTAACGGGAATCTCCCGCCGGTGCTTTTGGACACCGGAGCTCCCGGGCGAACTTCACCGTACCGTTTCAGCGGACAGCTTCCAGCCGATGGCTGTCCTTCTCTGATGCTGCAGAGGGCGTCGGTTACTCTTCCCGTTCCTGGCTTTTTTCACGTTGCAATTGAATATACTACTATTTTATATCATACGAGCGTGCAAAAATCAAGTGTATTCTTGACAACAATACCGGAAGATACTATAATATACTGGTCTTAATAAAAGAAAGGCGTTGAAGAAGAGGAGTACATCTCTGTACAGCCGGCGAAGAGAGGGAACGGTCGGTGTAAGTTCCCGTGGCAGGGGGTGGAAGGTCGCTTCTGAGCCGAGGTGCCCAAACCGGTTTTTTGTTCCGGCAGTAGGTGCTTCCGATTTGCCCCCGTTACGCGGCACAAAGTGCGCACATTTTTTCTGTGCGAATTTAGGTGGTACCACGGAGTTTACCTTCGTCCTGATGATTCTGGACGAAGGTTTTTCTTTTTTATGCCGCCGCACCTGCCCTCAGATTTGAATGATATTCTTATAGGAAGGAGGCAATACTCGTGACCAACGAATTGCCAAAGACGTATGATCCCAGCGCCACGGAAGATAAGCTGTATAAAACGTGGGAAGAAAAGGGATATTTTAACGCTGAAGTAGACGAAACCAAAAAACCGTTTACCATTGTGATTCCGCCTCCGAATGTCACCGGCCAGCTGCACATGGGCCATGCATTCGATGAAACCCTGCAGGATATCCTCATCCGCACCAAGCGCATGCAGGGCTATTCCGCCCTGTGGATGCCGGGCACCGACCATGCGGGCATTGCAACCCAGATCAAGGTAGAGGAAAACCTGCGCAACGAGGAGGGCCTGACCCGTTATGACCTCGGCCGTGAAAAGTTCCTCGAGCGCGTCTGGGACTGGAAGGATCAGTACGGCAACCGCATTATCCAGCAGCTGAAAAAGCTCGGTTCGTCCTGCGACTGGCGCCGCGAGCGCTTCACGATGGACGAGGGCTGCTCCAAGGCAGTTAAGGAAGTTTTTGTCAACCTGTATGACAAGGGCCTGATTTACAAGGGCAGCCGTATCATCAACTGGTGCCCGCACTGCGCAACCGCGCTGTCCGATGCAGAGGTAGAGTATGAAACCCAGCCGGGCAAGCTGTGGTATATCAAGTATGACATCAAGGATTCTGATGAGAGCATCATTGTCGCAACCACCCGTCCGGAGACCTTCATGGGCGACACCGGCGTTGCAGTCAACCCGGATGATGAGCGCTATCAGCACCTGATCGGCAAGAAGGCAATCCTGCCGATTATTGGCCGTGAAATCCCGATTTTTGCCGACGACTATGTCGACAAGGAATTTGGTACCGGCTGCGTCAAGACCACGCCGTGCCATGACCCGAACGACTTTGAAATGGGCCAGCGCCACAACCTGGAGCAGATTCTGGTATT
>CALYTA010000244.1 GCA_945486175.1 uncultured Clostridia bacterium
GGTGATGTCGCCACCAACTGCTATCTGGTATATGATGAAACGACCCTTGAGGGTGCTATTGTCGATCCGGGCGACCGCGCGGACATGCTGCTGGCAGACATTGAGGACAAAAAGATCAAGCTGAAATATATCCTGCTGACACACGCGCATTTTGACCATATTCTTGCAGTCGGCGCGCTGAAAAAAGCCACCGGTGCGCAGGTTGTCGTCAGCAAAGAGGATGAATATCTGTTTGACGCGAGCGCGTCGCTGTCGCCCTTTGGCGCATATGGCCGCCAGCTGATGAACCGCTTTGATTTTCCGGGTGCGGATATCTGGGCACAGGAGGGGACAGAGGTCACCTTTGGCGGCATGACGGCAAAGTATCTCAGTACGCCGGGACATACGCCCGGATCGTGTACGATTATGCTGGATAACAGCATTCTGTTTACAGGTGACACGCTGTTCTGCCAGTCCTGCGGCCGCACAGACCTGCCGGGTGGCGATTGGCGTGCAATGCTGAAATCACTCAAGCGGCTGTATGACCTGCCGAGTGATTATCAGGTCATGCCGGGCCATGAATCGCTGTCCACACTGGAGCGGGAGCGCGCATCCAATCCGTATATGCAGCAGGCTGTCAAACAATGATCTATACTGTAAACGGTCTGGAAAATGACCATCATGTCCGTGAAATGCTGCTGTGTCTGCTGCCAACGGAATCCCCGGAGCGTGTCGAGATTGCACAGGAGGGTGAAGATGCACTCGGTGTAGCTGTCGGTCACACCGGGACGGAGGCAGTCATCCGCGTCTGCTGTACGCGCGGGGGCAGGCAGATTTGTGTCGAAAAACGCGCACCGGTCACAGACAGCGAAGAGGACACCAAACGCGCGCAGACGCACGCAGTCAAATCGGCGATTTTTGAAGCGGTAACGCCGTTTCTGGATGCTGTTCCCGAATGGGGGTCACTGACCGGCGTCCGTCCGGCAAAATTTGCGCGCGGATTTCTCGAAAAGGGCTATACACCCGCACAGGTCGCGCAGCTGATGACCGAGCAATACCATGTTTCACCGGCGCGGCGCGCGCTTGCCATCCGTTCGGCGGGCATCGCACTCGACTGCAAAAAACGGCTGCATCCGCGTGATATTTCGATTTATATCGGCATTCCGTTCTGCCCATCGCGGTGCAGCTACTGCTCGTTTGTCAGCCATTCCATTGAGAAGGCGGGACGGCTGATGGCGGAATATCTGGATACCCTGTGCGCAGAAATTGCGCATACAGGCGAAATGATAAAGCAGGCAGACCTGCACATTGTCTCCATGTATATTGGCGGCGGCACCCCGACCACACTGTCGGCGGAGCAGATGGAACGCCTGCTGGATACCGTGCAGAATGCCTTTGATTTGCAGTACATGACGGAATTTACCGTCGAAGCGGGGCGTCCGGACACCATTACAGAGGAAAAACTGCGCGTGCTGGCGCGGCACGGTGTTGACCGCATTTCCATCAATCCGCAGTCGATGAACGATGAGGTGCTCGCCGCAATCGGTCGGCACCACAGCGCACAGGCTGTGCTGGACACCTACGAAATGGCGCGTGGAGTCGGTTTCCGCGCCATCAATATGGACACCATCGCGGGGCTGGACGGCGATACGCCGGAGAGCTTTGCACATACCATTGATACACTCATCGGGTTGAATCCGGAAAATATTACCGTCCACACGCTCGCTGCCAAGCGCGGCGCAGACCAGCATGACCGTGCGCACAATGCGGAAAAGCATGAGACTGTGCGGCAGATGCTGGATATCGCAGCGCAAAAGCTCACCGCTACCGGATATGCGCCGTATTACCTGTACCGCCAGAAGTTTATGGCGGGCGGCTTTGAAAATGTCGGCTGGTGTAAAATGGGATTTGAATGCTGGTACAATGTCTATATGATGGAGGAGCTTCAGACCATTGTATCGCTCGGCGCGGGCGGTATGACCAAGCTGCTGAGCGCGGACGGAAGAAAAATCCGGCGCATCAACAACCCGAAATATCCATATGAATACAATACTTCATTGGAAAAAATCAACGCGGGGAAGCAGGCATTGCTCGCCTGGGCTTCCGAATTGTGAGGGATTTGCTTGCAGTATCTCAATCTTGAGGACATCAACGAACGTTGTCGCCGGGATCCGGCGGAGTTTGTCGGTTCCTGTGAACAGAGCTATACCAACGTAATCGAGAGCGTCGCAGAACGCATCTGCGCGGGGTGCGAGGAGCGCATGATTTTGCTGCTCAACGGCCCGTCCTCCAGCGGTAAGACGACAACGGCGCACCGCATCCGCGACGCCGCACAGCGAAAGGGAATCCGGACGCATTCGATTTCCATGGATGATTATTATCTGAGCCGGAACACCTATCCCGTTCCGAAGGACGAAAACGGCGTGGATGATCTGGAATCCCCGCTGTGTATGGATCTGCCGCTGCTCAGCGAACATTTGGCCGCATTGTGCGAGGGAAAAACCATCGAAGTTCCGAAATACGACTTCATGACCCACCGGCGGACAGAGGATCGCGAGGAGGTTTGCCTGGGCAAAGGTGAAATTGCCGTCATTGAGGGCATTCACGCGCTCAATGATGTCATTACCGGAAAAATAAAGGAACACGCCATCGGGATCTATATGGCGGTCGGCACAGAGGTTGTTTTGTCCAACGACTGGCGGCTCGCACCACATGAGTTGCGGTTTGTGCGGCGCGCCATCCGCGACCGGAATTTCCGTGATGCGCCGGTTTCAGACACCATCCGCATGTGGCGCTCTGTGCGGCGCGGCGAACGGCTGTATATCCGGCCATATATCCCGTCTGCTTCGTATATTCTCAACACCTATCTGCCGTATGAGGACTGCATCCTGATGAATCTGCTGCGCCGGGAGGCGGAGCCGTACCATCAGGAGATGATCGATGTGGGACTGGAACCGCTTGTCCGCGCGCTCGACCGGTTTGAGCCGTTGGAAAATCTGGAGCTGATCCCGCCGCAGTCCATCATGCATGAATTCATCGGCTGACACTGACGCA
>CALYTA010000245.1 GCA_945486175.1 uncultured Clostridia bacterium
GGACATATTCAATCGTAGGCGGCTGCGGATCGCGGGAGCTGATCTTCAGGATATGCGGGGTGCCGATCTTTCCGCTGCGAACTGCGTCATATACACCGCGATGGTTGTGGTCAAAACGGCGGACAAAGCCGATCTGAAGCTTTACGCCAGCCTTTTTGACTGCGTCGAGCGCCATGCGTACACGCTGTACATCGTGATCAACCGGCTTCTCAAAGAAGATATGCTTGCCTGCAGCACATGCCTGCATGATCAGATCTGCGTGCGTATCGGTGGAAGAGCAGATGAGAACTGCCTCAATTTCCGGATCAGCAAAGATGGAATCGACATCCTTGGTGACATTTGTGATGCCGAAGCTGTTGCAGAATGCAACAGTATCGTCATTCAGAAACGGATCGGCAACCGTTTTGATCTCCATCTCACGGACGCCTGTGCTGATGTTCTCAATGTGGACGCGTCCAATACGTCCTGCGCCAATTACTGCTACTTTCATAATCTTTTTACTCCTTTCGTATGGGGCAGTATCTGAAAAGCTGAATGATGTGACTCTTTGTTTTCAGATACTGCCTATCATTTATAAACAATTCCACATGGAATTACTTTGACTGAATTGCCTTTTTCAGGGTGCAGATATCCTGCCGCAGAAGCTCATATGGATTTTCATTCTGCAGGCGGAGCGGAAGCTGATCATAATAGTTTTCCAGCAGGATATAACCAGTATAGTCATGCTTGTCCAGCCATTCCATTGTTGCAAAGAAGTCGGAAGGACCTGTGCCCAGCAGGCCGCCGCTCATTTCCTCGCCATCCTTTACATGAAGCTGATTGCACATATAAGGATACAGGCCTTCCAGAATTGCCGTTTCCGAATAGCCGCGGAATACATTGTAATTCTGGCTGTCGAAATACAGATAAAAATTCTTACGGTCTACCATCTCATGCATCGTCTTGAATTCAGATGCTGTCATGAGATTTTCACCTGCAACTGAAATGCCGTATTCTCCGGCAGCATCGCACAGGTACTGGAATGCGCGTGCACTATGCTGCATGTCAGCTTCCGACAGAACCTCGCTGGCTGCAAATCCGGGAACCTGAATCACTTTTACGCCGAGTGCCTTTGCCGTGGGAACTGCCCGTCTGAGAAGATCCCATACAATGTGATACTCTTTTGTGTCTTCACGCGCATGCATCGGGATGTTGTCAAAATCATTCAGTGCAATTGCACAGTACTCAATCCCATATTTCTGCTGCTCGTTCAGATAAATTTTCTGCATCTCGGCGTGCGTAATCGGATAATCATTTTCATACAGGCCGATTTTCAGGGAAAGTGCATCCAGTCCAACGGATGCCGCAATCTGCGTGGCATACAGCCCGGAGCCGGGAAGCGCCCAATCACATGCGCCAATCTTGATGTTTTTCATCTTATTTCCTCCTTTTTACAACTTTTTTACTCGTTTTCTTTTGGTTTTCTGTACTTGCTTTATGAGTCTATTATATGGGAATCATGCAGGAATCGTTAGGAAATTCCTGTCCGATTTTCAAAGAAATTGTAAGGGTAATTGTCTGTACATTGTATTTTCTTGCTTTGGAAGCCGAAAACCTTCCGGTCGTTTTTGTTTAAAACACACAAAAAAGGGAAGCGGCAGATGCGCTTCCCTTTGCATGGACTTGAAGTTATTTGGAATTCCGGAAATACTGGCGATATTCCGACGGGGTAATGCCGATATATTTTTTAAAGGTGCGGCTGAAATGGCCGCTGTCATTGAACCCCAGGCTGTCGCTGATATCGGAAATCGGCAGGCTGGTATTCATCAGCAGGTTCTGGGATTCGCCGATTTTCCGGTTCATCAGGTATTTTATCGGCGGCAGACCGATTTCTGTTTTAAAGATGTGTGACAAATAGGATGGGCTGATATGGAATTCCTTTCCCAGCTCCTGAAGTGAAATCGGTTCCTGATAATGCTCATCCAGAAACTGAATGATGCTCTGGATGAACTCCTCATCATTTTTCTGAGCCAGCGCGCCTGTCTTCTGGCGGCTGACAATTTTTGCATAAATAATGTTCAGAAGTGCATTGGCAAGCAGATTGCAGACGGTATACGCTTCTGTGGAATGTGCGTGCTGCGCATATAATGCCAACAAAATATGTTCGACCTCAGCCCGATCCTCCGTAAAAAAGTATACCGGCGTATCAGACGGTTTGGACAATGTATTGGGCGGAAGCTCCGGCAGATATAAATCCTTCAAAACGAGGCAATAGCTTTCCGCGCAGTGCTTCAGATATGGCGCTTCACCGTGCATCACACCTGCATTACAGATAATCAGGTTTCCGGGCTGAACGAGATAGGCTTTTCCGTTGACAATATATTGTCCGTCGCCCTGCATAATATACAGCAGTTCCAGCACATCATCATGCCGGTGAATGAGCTGGGAATGGTTCTTATGGTATTTTTCATTTACGAAATGCATATTCACAAACTTTGCGGACAAAGCCGTGATATCTTCTCTCATGCTGTACCTCCTTTGGATGAGATTGACAATCACTGTCTGGTTTGCTGGATGCTTACAAAATAACACAGCCCGCGGCAAAATTCTACCTGTTCGATGCAAAAAAGCAAGAAGTTACACAATCGGGGAAATCTGCAGCAAGCCTGACAGCCGGCAGGGAAGCTACACATGCGCCCATCCCACAGAAAAGCGAGAAATCGAAAAAAGTACGTGAATCACAGTCATCGCCGGATACCGCCGGCAGACCGTCTCATTTGTTCCTCCTTTCACTTTCAATCGTTATTTGTGTGCAAATTCAACAAAAATTCGAGAGAAATAAGCTCTTGATGAGCAAAGTGACAAAAGTCAAGATGTTGAAAGAAACGCAATGACACATCTGGTAAACTAATACCAACATAAGAAAACACCACACAGTAAAGAAAAATAACACAGGAGGAACAATATGGGAATCAAAATCTGTGGCGCACCCTGCTGCTGGGGCGTAGATGACATCACCAATCCAAATCTTCCAACATGGCAGCGCGTGCT
>CALYTA010000246.1 GCA_945486175.1 uncultured Clostridia bacterium
ACATCACTTCCGTGGTTGAAGGCGATATCAAACCGGAGTTTGACGCCTTTGACGCCATCTCCACCCTGCTCCCTGCCGGAACACTGTCCGGCGCGCCGAAGATCCGCGCCTGTGAGATCATTGAGGAGCTGGAGCCGTGCGCACGCGGCGTATATGGCGGCGCACTCGGCTATGTCGACTTCACCGGCAACATGGACACCTGCATTGCCATCCGCATGGCCGTCAAGAAAAATGACCGCGTCACTGTACAGGCGGGCGGCGGCATTGTCGCCGACTCCGTGCCGGAAAACGAATACATGGAATCACAGAACAAGGCTGGCGCAGTCATCTCCGCGATTGAGCGCGCCGCAGAAGTCGATGCGGACTGAGAGGGGGATGCAGCATGCTTTTACTGATTGATAACTACGACAGCTTTTCCTATAACCTGTACCAGATGTGCGGCGCCATTGAACCGGATATTCGCGTTGTGCGCAACAATGCGATCACTCTGGATGAAATCCGTGCGCTCGCGCCGTCACATATCATCCTTTCCCCCGGCCCGGGCCGTCCGTGCGACGCGGGCATCTGCGAGGATGTCATCCGCGAATTTGCCGGAAAAATCCCGATGCTCGGCGTGTGCCTCGGCCATCAGGCCATCTGTGAGACCTTTGGCGGCACTGTCACCCATGCGCGCCGCCTGATGCACGGCAAACAGAGCGTTGTTTCGCTCGATCCCGCGTGCCCGCTGTTTGACGGGCTGCCCGATCACATTCCGGTTGCACGCTATCATTCGCTGATCGGCACAGACCTGCCGGATACGCTGGCTGTCGTTTCCACTGACAGCGTGGGAGAGGTCATGGCGGTCATGAACCGTGAAAAGCAGGTATACGGCCTGCAATTCCATCCGGAATCCATCCTGACACCGGACGGCGCCGTTATCCTGAAGAATTTTCTTGCTCTGTGAGCATGTGTGTATCGATCGGAAAAAGGAGTTTGTACCATGATTAAAGAAGCAATCGAGAAAATTGTTATGAAGGAAGACCTGACCTACGACGAAGCGTATCAGGTCATGAACGAAATTATGAGCGGTGAAACCTCGCCCACGCAGAACGCTGCGTTTCTGGCGGCACTGTCCACCAAGAGCGCCAAGGCGGAGACGGTCGATGAAATCTCCGGCTGTGCCGCAGCGATGCGCAGCCATGCGATGATGATCGACACGGGTGACATCGAGTGTCTGGAAATCGTCGGCACCGGCGGTGACCGCTCCAATTCGTTCAACATTTCCTCCACCGCTGCGCTTGTCATCGCGGCAGCCGGCCAGCCGGTCGCAAAGCATGGCAACCGCGCCGCTTCCTCGAAGTCCGGCGCTGCGGACTGTCTGGAAGCACTGGGCGTCAACATCAACCAGTCGCCGGAAAAATGCATCGAAGAACTGAAAAACATCGGAATCTGCTTCTGCTTCGCGCAGAAATACCACACTTCCATGAAGTATGTCGGCGCAATCCGCAAGGAATTGGGCATCCGTACCGTTTTCAATATCCTCGGGCCGATCACCAACCCGGCCAGCCCGTGCTATCAGCTGCTCGGCGTCTATGATGAATATCTCATCGAGCCGATGGCGCACGTACTCACCAATCTGGGTGTCAAGCGCGGTCTGGTTGTTTACGGACAGGATCGCATGGATGAAATCTCCATCAGCGCGCCGACCACCGTCTGCGATTTCGGCGGCGGCGAATACAAGACCTATACCATCCAGCCGGAAGACTTTGGCCTGACCCGCGCACAGAAGAGTGATATCGTCGGCGGCAGTGCGGAAGAGAACGCACGGATCACCCGCGACATTCTTAATGGCACAGAGCGCGGCGCAAAGCGCGATATCGTCCTGATGAACGCAGGCGCAGCCCTCTACGCCAGCGGCAAGGCAGCTTCGATTGCCGACGGCATCAAGCTGGCAGCGGAAATGATCGACTCCGGCAAGGCAATGGAAACGCTGAACGCTTATATCGCCGCTTCCAACGCCTGATTATATAAGGAAAAAACCATGATTTTAGACGAACTTGCCGATTACGCCCGCGTGCGCGTGGCGGCTGACAAAGAAAAAATTTCCCTGGAGGCATTGCAGCAGCTGTGCGCAGACGGAGCTGTTCCCGCCCGCCCGCAGTTCTGTTTTGAGCAGGCGCTGCGCGGCGACGGCCTTTCCTTTATCTGTGAAGTCAAAAAAGCCTCCCCATCCAAGGGGATTATCGCAGAGGACTTCCCCTATCTGGACATTGCCTCAGAATATGAACAGGCGGGCGCGGACTGCATCTCCTGCCTGACCGAGCCGAAATGGTTCCTCGGCAGCGACAAAATCTTCACTGATATCCGCAGCCGCGTAAACACGCCGATGATCCGCAAGGATTTTACTGTGGATGAATACCAGATTTATCAGGCGAAGCTGATGGGTGCGGATGCCGTCCTGCTCATCTGTGCGATTCTGGACACCAGGACCATCGCGCGCTATCTGGAAATCTGTGACCGGCTCGGTCTGTCCGCCCTCGTGGAAACACACGATGAAGCGGAAATCCGTTCCGCAGTCGATGCCGGAGCCCGGCTCATCGGCGTCAACAACCGCAATTTAAAAGATTTTTCTGTTGATTTTTCCAACGCCGCGCGCCTGCGCGGCCTGATTCCGGCGGACTGCCTGTATGTTGCGGAATCCGGTGTCAAAAATACGGCTGATGTAGCTGCTCTGCGGAACATCGGCGCGGACGCGGTGCTGATGGGCGAAGTCCTGATGCGCGCCCCGGATAAAGCCGCACTTCTGGCACAGATGCGGGGGTAATCCGATGAAAATAAAAATCTGCGGGCTGAAACGCCCGGAAGACATTCAGGCGGTCAACCAATACCGCCCGGATTACATCGGCTTTGTCATCAACTTTCCCAAAAGCCATCGCAGCCTGACGCCGGAACAGGCATGGCTGCTCAAAGCAGCCCTTTCCCCCGAAATCCCGGCAGTTGGCGTGACCGTCAACCAGCCGCTCGCCTACAACGCCGCACTGCTGGACAG
>CALYTA010000247.1 GCA_945486175.1 uncultured Clostridia bacterium
GCTCTGGAGAGCTTCATGGGGAGGCAGATTTCCCTATGAACGCCGAAGGTGTAAGGCGGCAGATGCCGCTGATCTCTCAGGCAAAAGGACAGAGCACAATATCTTTGTCTTTTCTCCAAGAGTCGAAACAAACCGTTTCGGCTTTTTATTTTTTACAAAAATGGAGGAATGAAATCAAATGTTTGCACAGATCAATGAGGGAATCAAGGTCATTGACGGCTGGGTGTGGGGACTTCCGCTGATTGTCCTCATTCTGGTGACCGGCATTTATCTGACCTGCCGTCTGGGCCTGCTCCAGATACGGCATCTGCCGCGGGCACTGCGGTATATGGTCAAAAATGAGGAAGGCGGAGAAGGCGAGGTCACGAGCTTCGGCGCGTTATGCACCGCGCTTTCCGCGACCATTGGCACCGGCAACATTGCAGGTGTGGCAACGGCACTGGTAACCGGTGGCCCGGGCGCATTGTTCTGGATGTGGCTGGCAGCGTTTTTTGGCATGGCGACCAAATACGCTGAGGGCCTGCTCGCGGTCTATTACCGCACGGTCGATGAAGACGGACACGCGCTCGGCGGCCCGTTCTATTACATTGAACGCGGCATGGGCAGAAAATGGAAGTGGCTTGCGTGCCTGTTTGCCTTTTTCGGCATGTGTGTCGGCCTGTTTGGCATCGGTACATTTACGCAGGTCAATTCGATTGCCACTGCTGTCACCAACCTGTTTGACCCGAACGCGGCACATACGGTTTCGCTGTTCGGCAACGACTACAGCTATGCGACGATTGTTGCAGGCGTGCTGCTGACCATCTGCGTGGCACTGGTTCTGTTGGGCGGCATCCGCCGCATTGCGAGCGTATCGCAGGTTGTCGTGCCGTTTATGGCGGTGCTGTACATTGTATTCTGCCTGGTGCTGCTCATTTACAATTACAAGAGCATTCCGGGCGCACTTGCGCAGATTATTGAGGGTGCATTCAATCCGGCCGCCGTCACCGGCGGTGCAGTCGGTTCGCTGACCGTTGCAATGCAGAAGGGCATTGCGCGCGGCATTTTCTCCAACGAGGCGGGTCTCGGTTCTGCGCCGATCGCCGCAGCGGCTGCACAGACAAATGAGCCGGTCCGCCAGGGACTGGTTTCCATGACCGGAACATTCATCGATACCATCATCATCTGCACCATGACCGGCCTGACCATTGTCATCACCGGCGCGTGGAATGTACCGGGTCTGGACGGTGCACTGGTCACAAGCTATGCATTTGACAACGGCCTGCCGTTCCTGCCGGGCTGGGTGACCTCCGGCGTGCTCATGCTGTGCCTGGTATTCTTTGCCTTTACGACGATTCTCGGCTGGGATTATTATGGCGAACGCTGCCTGGAATATCTGTCCGGCGGCAGCCATCGTTCCATTCAGGTTTACCGCTGGCTGTACATCCTTGCGGTATTCATCGGCCCGTATATGACCATTGAAGCGGTCTGGAACATCGCTGATATCTTCAACGGTCTCATGGCGCTGCCGAACCTGATTGCACTGCTGTCGCTGAGCGGTGTCATTGTGCGCGAGACGCGCTCCTATTTCGACCGCCTGTGCAGCGGAGATCTGAACGAGCAGTCGCGGCGTGCGATGAACAAATAAAAAATATCTATGTGACGGAAAAGCAAACGGGCGGAACCTGCGGGTTCCGCCCGTTTTGTATGTCTGAAACAGTTATTGCTTGACTTTTTTCATTGACAGGCTGATGCGTTTTTTTCCGGCATCTACCGAGAGTACGACTGCTTTGACGACATCGCCCACACGGACAACTTCCGATGGGTGCCTGACAAATTTGTTGGACAGCTGGGAGATGTGCACCAGCCCGTCCTGATGTACGCCGATATCGACAAATGCGCCGAAATCGCAGTCATTGCGCACGGTGCCGACGACCTCCATACCGGGTTTGAGCTGTTCGAGCGTCATGACATCCGCACTGCGCAGCAGCGGTGCGGGCAGCTCATCGCGCGGGTCACGCCCCGGCTTTTGCAGCTCGGCGGCAATGTCAGTCAGTGTCGGGATGCCCACGCCGCAGCGTTCTGCAAGCACCGCTTTGCCGGTAGCTTTGATGCGCTTGCCGAGATCAGCCAGCCTGCGCGCACGCACATCGTCCTCTGTATACCCGCACAGCGTCAGCAGCAGCTTTGCCGCCGGATAAGATTCCGGATGGACTGCCGTGCTGTCGAGCACCTCAGCGCTCTCCGCGACGCGCAGGAAGCCCGCACACTGTTCAAATGCCTTCGGGCCGAGTTTGGCAACCTTCAGCAGCTGTTTGCGGGAGGAAAATGCGCCGTTTTCCTCGCGGTATGCCGCGATATTTTTGGCAATTGCGGGGGAAATGCCGGAAATATGCTCCAAAAGGGATGGGGATGCGGTGTTGAGGTCGACGCCGACCGCGTTGACACAGTCCTCTACCACGCCGTCGAGCGTCTGGGACAGCCGCGCCTGCGGCATATCGTGCTGGTACTGCCCGATGCCGATGGCTTTGGGGTCGATTTTGACCAGCTCCGCGAGCGGGTCCTGGAGGCGGCGCGCAATGGACACCGCCGAGCGCAGGGAAACATCGAAATCCGGGAATTCCTGCGCACCCAGCCTGGAGGCGGAATAGACGGATGCGCCCGCCTCGCTGACGACCATATAGGAGATCGGCAGCCCGCTTTCGCGGATGAAATCGGTCAGGAATTGCTCGGATTCGCGGCTTGCCGTGCCGTTTCCGAGCGCGACACAGGTCACACCGTGCTTTTTGCAGAGTGCTGTCAGCTTCTGCATGGATTCTTCCGTCTTGTTGTGCGGCGGGGTGGGATAGATGACTGCGGTGTCGAGTACGGCACCGGTGGGATCGACAACGGCCAGCTTGCAGCCGGTGCGATAGGCGGGATCAAAGCCGAGCACGACTTTGTTCTTGACCGGCGGCTGCATGAGCAGCGGGCGGAGGTTGAGCGCAAAGGTCGCAATGGCCTTCTCATTTGCATCGTCTGTCAACTCCTTGCGCAGCTCGCGGC
>CALYTA010000248.1 GCA_945486175.1 uncultured Clostridia bacterium
GACAGCTCAAATTTTTTCTGTCCGCTCTTATAGTCCATGACGCGCACATACAGCGCGCTATCCTTAATATAGCCGTCCACGCGGTCTACCTTGCCGTTCAGCTCCAGCCTGCCATCCGGGCTGTCGATCACAATCGGCGGCAGGTCTCCGCCGCGCGAAAAGTCCAGCTCGAAGTCAATCGGCTCGAAATCCGAGCGCGCCATCTCGTCCAGCAGGTTGTCCAGAATTTCATCCAGCATGCGCACCAGCCGCCGGAACAGATGGCGGAACCGCGCGGAATGCTGTTCCAGACCGCCCAGCATGGTCTCGACATACACCTGCGTCCATTTTTTTGCGATTGTATGCACATCATCGCGCGCAGGCGTATCTGTGCCTCCCTGCTCCTTCAGGTCGTGCAGGGTATGTTCCAATACATAGTGCAGGAACGTGCCGGTTTCCGGCGCATCAAATGCCGCGCGGCGGCGCTCCTTTGCCCGCAGACCATACCGCAGGAAATAGGCATATTCACAGCGATAAAATACATCGACGCGCGATGCCGTGACGCGCAGCCGGTCACCGTACAGCGCATGAATGGTCTCTGATTCCGTCAGCGGGCCGCGCACCGCCTTCTCCTGTGGGATAATCGGCACCGGGGATGCTGCAAGCGCCGCCTGTGCCGCCGGGGAGACATCGCGTGCCGCGCCGCGGCACGCCAGATCAAAGCGCGGGCGCTCCGCTTCCAGCCGGTAGCGCTGTTCCAAAGCGCTCTCGTTGGTCTCCGGCACACCGTGCAGCAGATGCCGCACCGTTCCGACCAGATACGACGGGCGCATATCGCCATCCCCGCCGACCGTACACCACGACAGCAGCAGCGTCCTGGATGCCGATGCAAACACACGGTAAACTGCCGCCTGTTCGCGCACCATGCGATCCTCTCCGGTTTCCAGCTCGACTGACAGGCCGAGCAGCGTTTCACGGTCACTGTCGGACAGAATGCCGCCGCTTTCGCCTGCATCCGGCAGCACACCGTCATTCACGCCGAGTACGATCAGATGCGGTATGCCGGTATGGCACACGCGGTCAATCGAGCCGCAGGTCACGCGGTCGAGCGCGACCGGAATCGTACCGACATCATATTCCGCCAGCACCAGCGCGAACAAAGAAACAAACGTATCGGTTTCCATCGGTTCGTCGCCCTGTACCCATGCAAACTGCTCCATTGCCTGCACCAGAATTTCCCACAGCTGGCGGTATTCCTCCGCCGTCTGCAAGCGCCCTGCGTCCTCATGCAGCTGTGCGCGCGCCGCGATGCTGTCCGCCGCGCCGAGCTGTTCCAGAAACAGATACAGCGCCTGCACATACTGCGTCGCGGTTTCCGCCTGATCCAGCCCGTCTTTTAATGCAAGCAGCGGCTGCACGGCGCATTCGCGCAGCTCATTGAGATAGGCAAGCACCTGCTGTGCTTTTTCGTCCATCACGCCGCCGAAGCCGTCCGGATTGCCGGTAAATGGCTGCTGCCATGCCGTGCCCCGAATGCGCCAGAACAGCACATAATTTTCCAGCTCATCGCATTCCTCCGCCGCCAGCCCGGCAAATCCGGTTTTGAGATAGGTGAACATGTCCTCATACCGCCAGCCACCTGTAACCGTGCGCAATGCCGCGCCGACCAGCGCGAGCACCGGCTTCTGCAAAATATCGTGCTTTTCGCTCAAAAACACCGGGATATCATAGCGATCAAATACCAGCTCCAGAATAGGGGCATACTGCTCAAAATTGCGCGCCGTCACGACGATATCGCGCCGTCTGGCATCTGTCTCGCGCAATAGCCGCCGGATATATGCCGCGGCAAATTCACATTCGGAAAACAAATCGCCTGCCGCATGCAGCCGCACGCTCTCCCCATCGCTCTCGAACTGCTTTGCAGGTGCTTCCAGCGCATATCGCTCCAATACCGCCAGATCAGACGGGCGCGGCATGCCGCTTCCCTCCTGTACGGTCAATTCAAACGAATCGCCGCACCGTCCGGCAAGTGCGCGCAGCCGTGCCATTGCCGCATGTGCTTCCGGAAACAGCTCCGGCTGCTTTGGGTCTCCGGTCAATGCAACGGTCACAGGTACCTTTTTGTACAGCAAATACGCCAGAATTTCCAGCTCCTGTTTGTTGAAGCTGTCAAACCGGTCGAGATAAACCTCTGTATTGTCAAACAGCGTGCTGTCCGGCAGGCGTTCGGCCACACGCGTCAGTTGGTCGCGCGGATCGGGCAGCTGTTCTTCCGTCAGCGTATCATATACCATGGCAATCTCGCCCAGATCACGCAGCTTATCAGACAGATGCCCGTCCGCTTCCTCTGCCGCGTGCAGCATATCCTCCGCCGAAACGCGGCTGCATTTCATCTCATCCAGCACGCGCAGCAGATCGCGCAGAATATCCGGCTTGCGCGTCGCACCGCCGTATAGTGTCAGTGCGTCCGATGCGCGCCGTGCCGCTTCATATAATACCAGCAGCCGGCCCGCCGGTGTGAGCACGGTATCCGCCAGTCCGCCTGCTTCGGAAAATACGCGGTTGGCAATGCGCCGAAAGGTCAGCACCTCAGCAAACCGTGAACCGGTATTTCCCGTACTCTGCGCCAGCATGCGCTCATATTCATGTGATGCCAGTTCCGGCACAATTAAAATCTGCCGCCTGCCGCTGGCTTCCCGCGATACAATGCGCCGCAGGATTGTCGTCGTTTTTTCGCTTCCCGCGCGTCCCATCAACAGTTCCATGATTGATTCACCGCCATTTCTTTGCTGTACACAGTATACCAGAACCACATGAAAAAAAGAAGGTGAAGAAGCTCCCCAAAATATGCAAACAAAAAAGCCTCCCTCGTGAGAGGGAGGCAGCACTTGCGCAGCAAATGACGGAGGGAGTTTTTCCCTTGTTTCTGCATACGAAAAAAGCAGCCGATTTTCTCGACTGCTTTTATGGAGCGGATGACGAGGCTCGAACTCGCTACCTCCACCTTGGCAAGGTGGCGCTCTACCAGATGAGCTACATCCGCA
>CALYTA010000249.1 GCA_945486175.1 uncultured Clostridia bacterium
CGCGTCTGGGTGCGGCGGGCGCTGCCATCGGTACGCTGACGGCACGCATTATTGAATGCGTCGTTCTTCTGATCTATATTAAAAAGAAGGAAGTCAATCTGCGGCTCAAGCTCAAGGATTTCCTGCATACAGACCGCACGATTGCCGGAGACTATTTCCGCGTCAGCGCACCGATTATCCTGCTGCAGAGCCTGTGGGGCGTCAATACCGCGTTGCAGACGGCAATTCTCGGCCATCTGACTTCGAGTGCGATTGCGGCAAACAGCATGGCGTCCAACCTCTTCCTGATCGTCAAGACGGTCGCGGTCGGTTCGGCCTCGACGGCGAATGTCATGATCGGCAAGGCGATTGGCGAAGGCGAGATGAAGACCGTCAAGGATTACGCAAAGACGTTTCAGGTGGTATTCCTGTGCATGGGTATCTGCTGCGGCATTCTGCTGTTCGCGCTGACTGAGCCGGTGCTGTCTCTGTACAGCTTCTCCGATGAGAGCCGCCAGCTTGCGCGTTCGTTCCTGCACATCCTGTGCATCGTCATGGTCGGCATGTCCTATCAGATGCCGGTCAATGCCGGTATCATCAAGGGCGGCGGCGATACCAAGTATGTTATGAAGCTCGACCTCATCAGCATCTGGTGCATTGTCATCCCGCTTTCGTTCTTCATGGCGTTTGTCGTAAAGGCATCGCCGATTGTGGTTGTCTGGTGCCTGAACCTCGACCAGCTGTTCAAGTGTGTCCCGGCGTTTATCAAGGTAAACTACGGCAACTGGGTGAAAAAGCTGACCCGGTAAAAGTATATAGAAAAGGTGCTGATTCCCGGCGAAGGAGTCAGCACCTTTTTTGAAATGATATAGTTCTGAAACAACTTGAATAAAAAACAGAGCAAGCGAATTCTCGCTTGCTCTGGATGGTCGAGGTGGCGGGACTTGAACCCACGGCCTCTGCGTCCCGAACGCAGCGCTCTACCAAACTGAGCCACACCTCGATATTCTGTTCCGTTCAGCGGCCTTCCTCGCTGCAACGATATTTATTATATCAGTCTGTACCCATAATGTCAACAATTTTTTTCAAATTCTGTGAAAAAATTTGAAACGCAGGATTTTTGGGCGAATCCTGCAAAAAAAGGAGAAAAACGCGACAACAGGCGGGAATTGTGATACAATAAAAACCGCATGGACAGGAGGAATTGCACATGACTGGTTTGGGCACAGATATCATAGAAATCGACCGCATCGAACAGGCATTGCGCCGACCGGCCTTTGCGCAGCGCGTATTTACGCAGGCGGAGCGCGACTGGCTGGACGGGCAGGGGAATAATCTGCCGCAGTCCGCTGCCGGGCTGTTCTGTGCAAAGGAAGCGGTCGCAAAGGCATTGGGAACCGGTTTCCGCGACGGTCTGAATCTGAAAGATATTGAAATCAGCCACACGGAGCTGGGCGCACCGTTTGTATTGCGTCCACATAAAAATTTTCTGCTGAGTATCGCGCATTGCCAAAGCTATGCCACGGCAACAGCGATTTTGCTGGATGGAGGGAATGCGGAATGACAGTCATTGACTGGAATTATGTCGCGGCGAACATCCGGACGCGGCAGCCGGAGAGCGACAAACACACCTATGGCCGCGTGCTTGCGGTCTGTGGCTGCCGGGATTACATCGGCGCGCCATATTTTGCGGCACAGGCTGCTGTGCGCACCGGTTCGGGTATCGTGACGCTCGCCGTGCCGCAGTGCATTTACCCGATTCTGGCGGGCAAGCTCAATGAGCCGACCTTCCTGCCGCTGAAGGCAGACGGGGACGGAAAAATTACAGCGGACTGCCTGCCCACGCTTGCGCGGCGCGCCGCCATTCTGGCAGGGCCGGGGCTGGGCATCAGTGAGGGCGTTGCACGGGCAGTGCAGAAGATCATCCGTGAGGCAGATTGTCCCGTGATTGTGGACGCGGACGGCATAAATGTGCTCGCCGGACATATACATGTATTGGAGGAAGCCAGGTACCCGGTGGTTCTGACGCCGCATGCGCGTGAATTTTCGCGCATCTGTGACATTCCGCGCACGGGAATCCCGGAGCAGGATGCTGCGGCCTTTGCGCAGAAACATCACTGCGTGCTGCTGCTCAAGGGGCACCGCACAGTTGTCGCGGGGCCGGATGGAACCGTGCTGCAAAATGTGCACGGCAATCCCGGCATGGCGAAGGGCGGCAGTGGAGATGTGCTGTCCGGCATCATTCTGTCCCTGCTGGGACAGGGCGTGCCGCCGCTCGCGGCAGCCGCCTGCGGCGCGTATATCCACAGCCGTGCGGGTGATTTGTGCGCAAATGAAATCGGTGAATTCGGCATGACGCCGACCGATATGCTGTCCCGCATCCCGCAGGTACTCAAACCGCTGAACTCCAGGGAGTGGTAAGTGTTTGTTTCGACGCTGTTTTTGTGCTGTGGCAGCCGTGTTCCTGCTGGCCGGCTGTTCTGCGGTAAAAAACCCGGAGGAAATCGCTGCATCCGTCCGCGATGTGTATGCGGCGGCTTCGTCCATCGAGACAGTTGCAGACATCACATCCGATCTGAATGAAGAGACCATGACCTATCAGATTGGCTATGATTATGAAAAAAAGGAAGACACAGCCAGTGCTGTCATGACTGTGCTTGCGCCGGAGTCCATTGCGGGCATTACGGCGGGGGTAACAGGGGAAGACTTTACGTTTTCCTATGACGGCACAGAGCTGGAAACTGCCATGCCGGACCGCAAGGGTCTGACGCCCGCAGATGTCATCACCTATCTGTTGTATGACCTGATGAACACCGTTCCGGAACAGGTCTGGATGGAAGGTGAACTGCTGGCGCTCCGCTTTGAAGAGGTTACGGAAGAATGCACGGCAGTGAAGGAAGTATATTTAAATGCAGAGACAGGCGCGTTGTCTGAGGCGCGCATTTACTGCGACGGAAAACAAATCATGCGCTGTACGTGTGCGTCGTGCACGCTGAATGGAAAGTGAGCATCAAACATCATGGCAATCCCCAAT
>CALYTA010000250.1 GCA_945486175.1 uncultured Clostridia bacterium
GCCAAATGGCCTGCCTGCTTTTTTTATCCTCAGTGCAGATTGAACCACGCATTGCGCCCGGCATACAGGCCCTGTCCGTCCAGCTCCTCCTCAAGGCGCAGCAGACGGTTGTATTTCGCCACGCGGTCGGTGCGCGACGGCGCGCCTGTCTTGATCTGTCCGGCATTCAGCGCCACCGCGAGGTCGGCAATCGTCGTGTCCTCCGTCTCGCCCGAACGGTGCGAGATGACCGCAGTATACCCCGCGCGGTTCGCCATCGTCACCGCGTCGATGGTTTCCGTCAGCGTGCCGATCTGGTTGACCTTGATGAGGATGGAATTTGCCACACCGGTTTCAATGCCATGGTGCAGGCGGCTGGTGTTGGTGACAAACAAATCGTCGCCGACCAGCTGCACGCGGCTACCGATCAGATCCGTGAGCTGCTTCCAGCCCTCCCAGTCCTCCTCCGCGAGGCCGTCTTCCAGCGAAATAATCGGATATTTCTCCACCAGCCGTGCCCAGTATTCCACAAGCTGTGCACGGCTCATGCGCGTGCCCGCCTTGGGCAGCTGGTAATACCCGCCGTCCTCCGGGTGGTACCATTCGGACGACGCGGCATCCATTGCAATCAGGAAATCCGCGCCCGGCGTATAGCCCGCCTGTTCCACGGCGCGCAGGATCATATCCAGCGCCTGCTCGTCGCTGTTCAGATTGGGGGCAAAGCCGCCTTCATCGCCTACGCCCGCCGCAGGCGTCCCATTTTGCTTCAAAACGCCGCGCAGGGCATGAAATACCTCTGCGCACTGGCGAAGCGCCTCGCGGAAATCTGACGCCCCTACGGGCATAATCATAAATTCCTGAATGTCCACATTGTTGGACGCATGGGCGCCGCCGTTCAGGATGTTCATCATCGGCACAGGGAGTGTCTTCGCGTTCACGCCGCCGAGATACGCATACAACGGCAGGCCATATGCCTGTGCTGCCGCGCGCGCCGCCGCAAGGCTGACGCCGAGAATCGCATTCGCGCCGAGCCGCGACTTGTTCTCCGTGCCGTCCAGCTCGCGCATGGCGCGGTCCAGTTCGGGCTGGTTTGCCGCATCCATGCCGATGACAGCGTCGGCAAGCTCGCCGTTGACCGCATGCACCGCATGCAGCACGCCTTTTCCTCCATAGCGCTTGTCATCGCCGTCGCGCAGCTCACACGCTTCATACTGCCCGGTGGATGCACCGGACGGCACGGAAGCGCGCCCCACGGACAGGCCGTCGTCGCCATATACACACACCTCGACCTCCACGGTCGGATTGCCGCGCGAATCCAGAATTTCGCGCCCGTTTACATCCACAATTTCAATCGCCTGTTTCATGCTGTTCTCCTTTTCGCGTTTTCGGACAGCCAGGCACGCAAAAAAAGCGGCAGACCGCGAACCTGCCCGGAGGCAATCGCAATCTGCCGCAAATCGTCAGTTTAAATCGGGATCAGTCCATCAGGGACTTGCCGTCCATCTCAGCCGGCTGGGGCAGGCCGAGAACCTGGAGCATCGTCGGCGCGATATCCGCCAGACGGCCCTCATGCAGCGTGCACGGATGGCCCACAACACAGAACGGAACCGGGTTGCACGAATGCGCGGTGAACGGGGAAACGCCGTCCTCCTCCAGCATCTGGTCCGCATTGCCGTGGTCAGCGGTAATCATCGCAACGCCGCCCATCTCAAGGATGGCGTCTACCGTTCTGCCGACACAGGTGTCAACGGCCTCGACCGCCTTGACTGCCGCGTCAAATACGCCGGTGTGGCCGACCATGTCGCAGTTCGCATAGTTCAGGATGATGACATCGAACTTGCCGCTCTTGATCTCCTCGACAACCTTGTCACATACCTTGTATGCGCTCATCTCCGGCTGGAGGTCATAGGTGGCAACCTTCGGGGAAGCGATCAGGTCGCGCTCCTCGTTCTTGTACGGAGCCTCGACGCCGCCATTGAAGAAGAACGTGACATGCGCGTACTTCTCGGTCTCAGCGATGCGCAGCTGGGTCAGGCCGTTGTCCGCGATATATTCGCCGAACGTGTTGGTCAGAGACTGCGGCTTGAACGCGACATGGACATTCGGCATGGTCGCGTCATACTGCGTCATGCAGACGTAGTAAACCGGGAAGCAGCCGTTGCGGCGCTCGAAGCCGGAGAACTCCGGATCGACAAAGGTGCGGGTGATTTCGCGCGCGCGGTCCGGACGGAAGTTTGCGAAGATGATGGAGTCGTTCTCCCTGATCTGGGCGTCCTTTGCAGTGACAACCGGAACAACAAACTCGTCGGTCACGCCTGCGTCATAGGACGCCTGCATTGCGGCAACCGGATCCGGATTGAACTCGCCCTCTCCATATACCATTGCAGCATATGCCTTGGAAACGCGCTCATAGCGGTTGTCGCGGTCCATCGCATAGTAACGTCCCTCGATGGTGGCGATCTTGCCAACGCCAACCTCGTCCAGCTTTTCCTTCATCTGGCGGACAAAATCGATGCCGGAGGTCGGCGGTACGTCACGGCCGTCCATGAAGCAGTGAACGAAAACCTTGGTCAGGCCGTTCTTCTTTGCCAGATCGACCAGGCCGAAGATGTGCTCGATGTGGGAGTGTACGCCGCCGTCGCTCATCAGGCCGTAGATGTGCAGCGCACTGTCGTGCTTTTTACAGTTCTCGACGGCACCGAGGAATGCCTCGTTCTCAAAGAACGTGCCCTCCTTGATCGCCTTGGAGATGCGGGTCAGTTCCTGATAGACAACACGACCCGCGCCGATGTTGGTATGGCCGACCTCACTGTTGCCCATCTGGCCGTCCGGCAGACCGACATCAAGGCCGGAAGCGCCGAGCTGCGTGGTCGGGTTTTCCGCGAACAGGCGGGTCAGGTTCGGATGATTTGCAGCATGGATTGCGTTGCCCATCTCGCTTGTGCGCAGGCCAAAGCCGTCCATAATAATGAGGCCGTCCTGCCGGCAGCGTGCATCTCCAGGACATTGCCATTGCCGTCATTCCCATC
>CALYTA010000251.1 GCA_945486175.1 uncultured Clostridia bacterium
GATTGCCGCTGGTCCGCCCCACAATGAAGGGAACCGGGTCAATCAGCCCCTTTTCCTCCGCTTCAGCGATCATGTTGTACGCTTTACGCCTTTTAATGGAGCCTCCGACATTCAGTCCTTCAAATTTGACGAGGACATCTGCGCTGTCCGGCGCAGGCATATGGTTCAGCCGGATGACCGGCGTGTGTCCCATGGCTTCGAGTACGTTGTTATAAATCATTGATATCCTTCCTCTATAAGCCCGCGCAGCCGGCGCAGGCATTATTTCGCATGTTGTCACATCAAAGAAATATTATACCGTATTTATCGAAGCTTTGCAATCGTTTGCACAGGAAAACAACGCATTTGCGGCAGTATGGTTATGCGGCAGTGTCCAATAATGCTTCCGTATCGTATGTGACCGGGATTGTTTTGCCGATCAGATATTCTCCAAAGATTTCCTCGGCGACGCTGCGCAGGTGGGAGGGGCTCATCTGGCAGCGCCCGGCAAGCGCATGGGAGGATGCCATGGATTCTGTGTAATCATCCAGTGGAAGGACGCGGTAGCCGCGCCAGCCGGAATTGAAATAGCAGACCAGCGGCATGACGCCAGGGTTTTCAACGACCACAGAGCCGTCCTTCTGGCGGGTAAGCGTGACCTGCAGCATGGCTTCCACCATGGTATTGGTCTGGTTCTGTGCGGAGATAAAATTGCCGGTGGAATAGATGCAGAACGCGCGGTTGCCGTTTTCTGATTCGATCCATTCGCACGGCTGGCAGACATGCGGATGTCCGCCGATAATCAGTGTCGCACCGTTTTCGGTCAAAAATTCCGCGAGATCATCCTGTTCCCTGTTTTCAGTGGTCTGATATTCCTCACCCCAGTGCATCAGCACGACAACCGCATCACACTGTTCTTTTACAGCTGCCATTTCTTCGGCAATTTTTTCTTTGTCGATCAGGGAAACGAGAGCGGGATTGTCATTCGGCAGGGAATAGCCGTTCAGCCCATAGGTATACGCCAGAAAGCCGATTTTTATTCCGTTTCGCTCGAGATAGCGGACCTGGGCACGGTCTTCTGCATCGCGCGCAATGCCGATGCGGATGACACCGCTGTCTGCCCGGCTGTCCCAGAAATCCAGTGTGTCATAGACCGCGCTGGAACCGGAGTCCATTGCATGATTGTTGGCGTGGGAAACCACATCAAAACCAGCATCAATCAGTGCATCACCGCAGGCCTGCGGCGTGTTGAAGCTCGGATAGGCGGACGGCGTACCTGTGCCGAGAGGGGATTCCTGGTTGACAATGGCAATGTCAGCTGCCTGTATATATGGTTTTATTTTTTCATAGAACGGAGTAAAGTCATAGGAACCGCTTCCGGTGGATGCATCCTTCAGCAGTGTGTTGTGGATCAGGTTGTCACCGACTGCAATCAGGGAAACACTTGCAGGCTGATATTTTTGGAATGCCGCAGGGGTCTTTGAGGAAGCTTCTGCTGTAACAACATATTTTTTTCGTGTCTCCTCTGCTTTCCGTTCATTTTTGCAGGATAATACATAGACAACGCCGGCGGCTGATGCAATCAGCACGGCACAGCAAAGAAGGAAAAAGGGGGTAAGCCAGCGCCGGTGCCGCTGTACCCGTTTTTTTCTTGTTGCGGAAGTGGTTCGGTTCATAGCGTCGTTCTCCTGTTGAAAGATGTTACAATAACAGTTTGACAATAATACACAATAATGTCAAGGGTAAATTGCCGGAATTCAGAGAAAAGGACAAAAAATATGAGAAAATCGAGGCCCATACGGTTGACTTTTGCTGCATGGTGAATTACGATATATTTATGAAGAGTGAGAGAAATGTACAGGAGGAACAAGATACATGGGGCAAAAAAATAAGCAGCAGCGCACAGTCAATGTCATCGGACATAAAAATCCGGATACCGATTCGATCTGTTCTGCCATTGCCTATGCACATCTGAAAAATGTCACAACGGACCGCGAATATGAGCCGCGCCGTGCAGGTGAAATCAATCAGGAAACAGCGTTCGTACTGAATAAATTTGGCATGAAACCGCCGAGAATCTGTCTGGATGTCCATGCAAAGGTGCGGGATATCGATATCCGTTATGTCGACGGCGTGGATGGTCAGATGACACTGCGCCGCGCATGGGAGACCATGAGGGATCAGGATATTACCACCCTGCCGATTACGAACAACGATAATAAGCTGCAGGGCCTGATTACTCTGAAGCGGCTGGCCATGGCGAACATGGACAGCCTGGATCCGCATGCGGTTGCAAATGCAAAGACATCCGTTTCCAATATCGTGGAAACACTCAACGGCACGCTGGTCACTGGTTCGACTGACATGCGCATTGACCACGGCAAGATTGTCATCGCCGCAGGCAGCCCGGAGGCAATGGAAAATATGGTTGACCCGGGTGATATCGTTCTGGTTGCAAACCGGTATGAAGCACAACTGTGTGCCATTGAACTGGAGGCAGCCTGCCTTGTCGTCTGCATGACACCGAACATTGCAAAGACCATCATTAAAATTGCAAAGGAACACAACTGTACAGTCATCAGCACGCCGTATGATACTTATGCGGCATCCTGTCTGATCAACCAGAGCATCCCGATCTGTCATCCGATGGCGCGTTCCATGATTATGTTCCAGCTCTCTACTCCAGTCGAAGAAGCACGGAAGATCATGGGCCAGGTACGCCATAACTATTTCCCGGTTGTCGATAAGGCGGGTATCTATCAGGGCGTTATTTCCCGTCGAAATCTGTTGAATTTACAGCGAAAACAGCTTATTCTTGTCGATCACAATGAAAAAACACAATGTGTCGACGGATTTGAAGATGCGGAAATTCTCGAAATTATCGATCACCACCGCATCGGCAACCTTGAGACCAATGGCCCGGTCTATTTCCGCAACCAGCCGGTCGGCTGTACGGCGACCATTGTCTTCCAGATGTATCAGGAATACAATGTAGAGATTGAACCGAATATTGCGGGCATCC
>CALYTA010000252.1 GCA_945486175.1 uncultured Clostridia bacterium
GCAGCCTGCTCGATTGTTCCGGCTGAACTGGAATACGCACAGAAGGAGCTTGGCGTCACTGACGTCTACACTGATTTCCGTGAGATGCTCGCAAAGGCTGACATCGATGCTGTGGCAATCGTCACCACCTCTTCCGAGCACTGCTGGCAGATCGAAGCAGCTCTGGATGCAGGCAAGCACGTCTTCTCCGACAAGCCGCTGGGCGTCAATCTGGAGGAGTGCAAGCAGGCAGAAGCTGCTGTCGAGCGCCATCCGGACAAGATCTTTTTCCTCGGTTTCATGCGCCGCTATGACTCCTCCTATGCATATGCCAAGCAGAAGATCCAGGAAGGCGCTATCGGCACGCCGTATATGGTAAAGGCAACCGGCATTGACCCGGAAGCACTGGTCGAAGGCTCCATCAAGTTCGCAGCGACCTCCGGCGGCATTTTCATTGACATGGCTGTCCATGACATCGACCTGATGCGCTGGTTCCTGGATGACGAGCCGACCGAAGTTTATGCCATCGGCTCCACCTTCAAGCATCCGGAATTCAAGGCTGTCGGCGACGATGAAACCGCAGTTGCTACCTATAAGTTCAAAAATGGCGGCATCGGTGTCATCCATGTCGGCCGCACCGCACCGCATGGCTATCATGTTGAGACTGAGATCATCGGCACCGAGGGCAGCATCCGCATCAGCCCGGTACCGGAAAAGAATCTGGCTATGCTGTACAATTCCAATGGCGTTGTCACCGAATGCGTTGAAGGTTTCCCGCAGCGCTTTGCGGAAGCCTATCAGTTGGAGATGCAGGAATTCATCGACTGTGTCTGCGAGGACAGAAAGCCGGGCGTAACCGTTTATGACGGCACCAAGTCCACTGCAATTGCTTTCGGCACCACCGAGGCATGGAAGTCCGGCAAGGTTGTCGAGCTGTAATCTTTACAATACCCCCACCTACATATACAAAAAGAGGATCGCAGGAAATCTGTGATCCTCTTTTGTGTTTCAATGCTCCGGCATCGCTTTGCGAAGTCGTTTGATTTTGAATCCGCAGACATGATTCCATTTTTCCAAAGCCCGAGTAACCAGACAGCATCCGCCCGCATATGCTGAACCATCCTGATTGTGAAGGGGCGGATTATCGTGCTGTTTTCCATCACAACTGCGCTGCTCTGCGGCGCAGCCTTTTGTATTCTGCGTGTATCCTCACCATCCGGCTCATTTCCCCGCCCGCTCAGTGCTGAGCAGGAAGCTGCCTGCATCGAGGCCATGCAGCGCGGCGACAAGCAGGCGCGTGAAAAGCTCATCGAACATAACCTCCGGCTGGTCGCACACATCGTCAAAAAATATTATTCCTCTACTGCGGATTCCGATGACCTCATCTCGATCGGTACCATCGGCCTGATCAAAGGTGTCTCGACCTTTGATCCCGGAAAAAACGTCCGTCTGGCAACTTATATTTCCCGCTGTATTGAAAATGAAATCCTGATGTATTTTCGTTCCTCCAAAAAACTGTCCTGTGAGGTCTCCCTCGAAGAGCCAATCGAACCGGACGGCGATGGCAGTGCGCTGTCGCTGAAGGATGTACTCAGCTGCAATGACGATGCGCTGGAGCGCATTGAACTGAATGACCGCATCCGGCTGGTTTCCGGTGCCATGCATGTGCTGGAGCCGCGTGAAAAGGAAATCATTTCCCTGCGTTATGGCCTTGGAGGGCATACCCCACTGACACAGCGCGAAGTGGCACGGCTGCACGGCATTTCACGTTCGTATGTATCCCGTATTGAAAAGAAAGCCCTGCAAAAGCTCCGCGCAGAATTTGGTACCATTCTATAGCCTCCGGCGGTCTTTTTTTGTGTTATGCTTCTGCTAAGAGGCTGTTAGGAAGTTGTTACAAACACCAATTCCCATAAAAAAACGATCCATTACCCATCGCAAACCGGCTGGCCTGTATGCTATAGTATTGATATCCCAAAAACAGAAAGGATTGCAGTTGACATATTGAAAAATTCCCTGGCAAACCTCAACGAAAAGCTGTCAGAGGCATTGCGCGCCGTGCTGCCGGTTATCGCAATTGTGATGGTTCTGTGCTTTACCATTGCACCGATTTCCACAAGCATTCTGCTGTGCTTCCTGATGGGCGCCGCCATGATCGTTGTCGGTATCATGTTTTTCACGCTCGGTGCGGAGATGAGCATGACACCGATGGGCGAACGTGTCGGCACCGCGATCACCAAAAGCAAAAACCTGCTTCTCATCATCGCAATCGGCTTCATTCTCGGCTTTATCATCACGATATCCGAGCCGGATTTACAGGTGCTGGCAGAGCAGGTTCCGTCCGTCCCAAATATGACGCTGATCCTGTCGGTTGCAGTCGGCGTTGGCATCTTCCTTGTCGTGGCGCTGCTGCGCATGCTGTTCGGTATTCCGCTGCCACAGCTGCTCGTCGTCTTTTATGTGGCTGTCTTTATTGTGGCAGGCTTTGTTTCCCCGGATTTTCTTGCTGTCGCGTTTGATTCCGGCGGCGTCACCACCGGCCCGATGACAGTCCCGTTTATCATGGCACTGGGTGTCGGTATTTCTGCCATCCGAAATGACCCGCATGCCTCAGATGACAGCTTTGGCCTTGTTGCACTGTGCTCCATCGGCCCGGTGCTCGCCGTCCTCATTCTCGGTATGGTCTTCAATCCGGGCGAAAGCACCTATACCCCGGCAGCTGTACCGGAAATCAGCAATTCCGTAGAGCTGTGGGATCTGTTCCGTGTCGCTCTTCCGACGTATCTGAGGGAAATTGCGATATCCCTGCTGCCCATTGTCGTCTTTTTCGGACTTTTTCAGATTGCCGTGCTCCGGCTGTCCAAACGCCGCCTTCGCAAGATCATCGTTGGCCTGGTGTATACCTATGTGGGCCTTGTCCTGTTCCTGACCGGTGCAAATGTCGGCTTTATGCCGGCAGGCAATTACCTCGGCCAGGTCATGGCCTCCCTCAATTACAATTGGAT
>CALYTA010000253.1 GCA_945486175.1 uncultured Clostridia bacterium
GCTCCATTCTCACATGACATTTTATATCATGAAGGAGGTGAAAATCAAGTGTATTGATACACCTGCTCTTATTTATTGATAAATTTCTATTGTTGCTGGGATATAAACAGTACGAGCAAATCAGCTAATACGGAAAACACGGCGGAATTTACTGAAAAAAAGTCCCGCAGAGTGAACCACTCTGCGGAACAAATCTGGATGAAACTGAAAAAATCTTATTGTGTAGGTATGCTTGTGTATTATGCCTTTGCCTTCGAAGCAGCTTCCTTGCGGCGCGCAGAAGCAGACATGGCCTCACGATATACGTCAAGGAGTACAGCGGCAATGATGACCAGACCCAGAACCATATTCTGTACCGCGGAACTGATCGCCAGCAGCGTGAAGCCATTGCGAAGCGTTGCAATAACCAGTGCGCCGATCATGGTGCCGAGCATCGTGCCCTTGCCGCCCATGAAGGATGCACCGCCAATAACACAGGCTGCAATCGCATCGGTATCATACGGCTGAATTGCATTCGCACCGTTGCAGGTGCCGGAACGGCCGATGGAAACGATACCCGCGATGCCTGCCATAAAGCCGGAAACAGTATAGCAGAAGGTCAGGACATTTGCGGAATTGATACCGGAAAGACGGGTGGCTTCCGGGTTGCCGCCTGCACAGTAGATGGAACGGCCCAGCGCTGTACGGGTCAGCAGGACATGCATAATCACATAAATGACAATGACAACGATATAGCCGATGGGGAAACCGCCGACAGTTGCAGTGCCCAGCCACATAACAGAATCCGGGAAGCCGGAAACCATCTAAGAACCGGTCACGAGCAAACCGGCGCCCCACAGGAAGTTTTTCATACCCAGTGTGGATACAAACGGATGCGGCAGATGCAGCCGGGTCAGCAGCAGGCCGTTGATCAGACCGATAGCAGTACCTGCAATGAGCGGGGTTATAATCAGAATGATGGGGTTGGTCATGCCTTTGCTGACCAGCATACCGACCATGCGGGCACAGAATATTGCATTTGCACCAACAGACAGGTCAATGCCTGCGGTAATCAGACACAGAAGCATGCCGGCAGAACACAGCGCAGTAAAGGTTGTCTGCTTAAGAATGGACATGATATTGTTATAGCTCAGAAACTTATCGCTGGCAATCGTCAGAATAATGCACAAAATAAGCAGTGCAGCTATTGTGCCGATATACTGGCCAAAGCCGCCTAATTTTTTCTTAGTCATCTAATGTTCCTCCTCATGCTGCCTTCATCAGGCTTTCCTGGTTAAAATGCTTGCTGTCACGGTCTACAGTTGCCATTATTCTGCCGCCCCGCATCACAATGACGCGATCGGACATGCCCAGAATTTCCGGCATTTCAGAAGAAACCATGATAACACATTTTCCTTGCTTCACAAGACGGTTCATAACATTGTATACTTCAATTTTTGCGCCGACATCAATGCCTCGCGTCGGTTCATCGAAGATAAAGATTTCAGCATCTGTGTTGACCCATTTGCCAATAACGACCTTCTGCTGGTTGCCGCCGGACAGCTGTCCCACGATCTCATCAATAGACGGTGTCTTTATGCGCAGGGATTCAATATTTTTCCTGCCTCGTTCCAAAATACGTTTTTGATTGAGGAACGGGCCGTTACAGAATCCCTTCATATTTGCCAGAATCAGGTTATTGCGGATGGATTCCGCAAGTACCAGTCCCTGTCCTTTGCGGTCTTCTGTCAGGAATGCAATACCTGCCTGAATTGCCTGTGAAGGGCTTTTGATCCGGACTTCTTTTCCGTCAATGAAAATCTTGCCGCTGTCCAGTGTATCAGCACCAAAGATTGCCCGCATGGTTTCAGTCCGTCCGGCGCCAACCAGTCCGGCAAAGCCGAGAATCTGGCCGCGATATGCTTCAAAGCTGACATCATCCAAAACGCCGCCTTCTACCAGATGCTCTGCCTTCAAAGCAACTGCACCCTTAGTACCGAATTCCTTTGGGAACAGGTTGTCTAGGGTACGGCCTACCATTGCTGCAATCAGTGAATCATTATCCCAGTCCTTGATATCCCGGGTATCGACATACTGTCCATCGCGGATGACCGTAACACGGTCACAGAGTTCAAATAATTCCTCCAGCTTATGGGAGACAAAGACGATGCCGACACCATTGTCGCGCAGCTTGCGGCAGGTGACCATCAGCTGTTCGACTTCCTTTTCACCGAGGGAAGAGGTCGGCTCATCCATGATAATCATTTTTGCATCAATCAGAACCGCTTTTGCAATTTCGATCATCTGCTGGATGCCCATGCCGAATGTACCTGCGGCCTGGGTTGGATCAACATCCTGCCCGAGGGAAGACATAACGTCCTTTGCCTTTTCATGCATGGTCTTGTAATCCAGCAGGCCGCCGGGTCCCTTGATCCATTTATTGATAAAGATATTGTCTGTGATACTCAATTGCTTTTCCATATTCAGCTCCTGATATACACAGGCAATTCCGGCTGCGGCAGATTCATTCGGATTCTTGAAGGTCAGCTTCTGTCCATTGACATAGATTTCGCCTTCGTCCGGTTTATGTACACCAGTCAGTACCTTAATCAGTGTTGATTTTCCCGCACCATTTTCACCGATTAAGCCCAGAATCTCGCCCGGCTTTACTGCAAGCTGCATTTTATCAAGTGCAACAACGCCTGGAAATATCTTGGTACAGTTGCGCAGTTCTACTACATATTCACTGCTCATTGACTGCTCACCCTTTCTGTGAAAGAGAATGAATTTTCAAAGATTCCCCTGACCGATACCAGACCGGCCAGGGGATATCTCGGCTTTTCCTGTTATCTTTGAATCATAGCGTTCAGGAGATTATTCCTCCCACAGGCCTTTGTCCTTCATATCAGCGATGTAGTCATCAATGTTCTCGGAAGAAACGACCAGCGAACCGGAATCAATAAAGCTGTCCACTTCATTGCCGTCCAGTACGGTTACAGCTGCT
>CALYTA010000254.1 GCA_945486175.1 uncultured Clostridia bacterium
ATCACCCGGCTTGAGGCGCTTGACAATCATCATAAACCGCTCACATTCCGAGATGGAAACCGCCGGACCCATGCCGTTCATTTCGGTTTCGGTCTCGTCCTGCAGCTTGACATTGATGCGGGAGAAGCCCTGCGGCAGGCGGATGAAATCGGTCTTGCAGCCGAGCTGCTGCATGCCGGATTCGATCTGGTCGCCGGTAAAGCCTGCGATGAATCCGAGCGCGATATTTTCAACACCCAGAGAAGTCAGGACAATCGAGACATTGACGCCCTTGCCGCCCACACGGATTTCCTCGTAATTGGTGCGGTTCAGTGTGCCGACTTCAAAATCCTTGATGCGGATGGTGTAGTCCAAAGACGGGTTAAAAGTAACAGTATAAATCATGTGTTTTCCACCTCAATATTTAGGATGTTGGTTGTGATCTTCCGTTAAAAACGGGAGAGAAAACCGTTCATTCGCCCCCGAATAAAACGCTCTCTTTTAATGATAAACGAATTTCACATAATGTCAATCGAAACGGGACAACCTTCACGCACAAAATGCCAGACAAAAATTTGTTCAAAATAACCAAAAATCAGAAAATAATTGGGGATTTCACCGCAAAACGACGAAAGATCTGAATGCGACGGGCGAAAAAACAGTAAAAAAAGCATCTGAAAAAGGGAAAAGACGGCTGGATGGCCGTCCTTGGTTCAGAAATATCTGCGGAGTGAGGGAATATTGGCGCAGATACTGCGATAGGCGGGGAAGTCGCGCACAATGCGCGCGGCACAGCGCTTACAGAAAGCCTCCCGGAGCTCAGGATGCTCTGCCATGCCCTGCTTGAAGCCCCAGATATGTGTGAAATCGGTCTGTGCAGGGTGGAATAACTGCTCGGGAGAAGACAGCGCTTCAATGCGGACGCCATGTTCTCCGGCGCACATGGCGAGCAGCCGCTGTTCGGCAAACACCATGTAAATCAGGCCGTCACGCCCGCGCGTGGCACGGATAAAGTCAAATGCTTCGGACAGATAAGCCCGGCGCAGGGCATCGCTGCCGAACCATGTAAACGCCGTATTGCAGGCGGGAGCCGTCCAATCCCAGCCCTGCGGGAAGGAATAGCCCGGAGCCAGGACAAATGCGGACGGATCGGGATAAATTTCCGGCGCCAGATCCTCACGGTGGATGACTGTGAGAGCGGAGTCCGCCAGCCGGTCATGCAGGTCTGACCAGACAATAAAGTCCGTGTCAATCATGGCACACGGCGCGGGAACCTGCGCGAGCGCATACAGCTTGCCTGCGGCCCAGAAGGTCGAGGGATCGACCGTATATGGTACCTCGTCGAGCTGGCAGGAAATGCCGCCGTCCCAGACGGACTCCAGACCAAGCGAACGGTAGTACCGCGCGCCGACGCGGTCCGTAATCATGCAGATGCTGCCGTTTTTCTGCTGCCAGGTGAGTGCGGAGAGAATCGTTGTCAGCAGCTCAAAATCCGCAACTTCATAGGGCCGCCCCGGATGCTGCATGGCATAGGGGCGTGTCCAGTTGGAGGCAAATGCGCGCATCAGATCAGATTCAGGCCGTAGCCGCCGGCATCCATGCCCCAGAGGAAGCTGCCCATATACGGCTTGTCGGCAACTTCGAGCGCTTCCTGCGGACAGAAGGTGTCACCGGGAACGGGTTCTGCCTGCTCCGGCATACAGAACGAATCGGGGGACAGGCGATAGGAGCCGGAGGTCAGACGGAAGGAACCGGAAGAACGGTGGAATGAGCCGGACAAACGGCGGAAGGAGCTGGGCAACAGCCGGAACGAACCGGATGAACGGCGGAAGGAACCGGAGGATACACGATACTCATACTCATGCTCGTGCTGATGCCGACCGCTGGAGAGCCGGTAAAAACCGGAGGTGATGCGGTAGGAACCGGAGATGAGCCGATACGAACCGGACGACAGGCGATAAGAGCCGGATGACAGCCGATAGGAACCGGAGGTACGGTATGATCCGGAGCCGCAGCGCACCAGCATCGGCGCACCGAGCAGAATGCGGAATCCATCCTCACAGAAGGTCTCACCGGTCGGAACATATTCATAGTATTCTCTGTCTTCAACCGTATACGGCACGAAAACGGCAGTTTCCGGTCGGTATTCCGTCTGCCGATCAGATTCAAATGCCTGCGCTGCCATCTGGCGGAAATCCTGCGGCGCGCTGAACGGATCGCTTGCTGCTGCGTCATGTGCTTCCGGCGAAGCAGTATCAACTTCCGGCGAAGCAGCAGGTGCAGAAGTGTCAGCTTCCGGGGATGTGGCAGATGCGGCTGCCGTGTGCTTTTCATAGCTGTCTTTGTCCATAACAGCGCCATTCAGAACGTAGAGGCCGTCATAGTACTCTTCGACCTGTGGGATATGGGCGGTATGATCGGGCATGTCGGAACACTCCTTTCCGGGGAAAACATAATTCTACGCTTATTATAGGGGAAAAGAAACAAAAGAACAAGAGGGAATTGCAGGTATAGCGGTAAAATCGACGAAAATCTCTGTTATATTACACAAGATGTGCACATTCACATACGGCACGCTGTATTTTAGACATGACGTAAAAAATCAATGCGCATGCCCTGTTTTTTTCCGGCGTGCCGGACTGCGGGAGGGAAGGCGGCGGTGATTTTCCGCAGGACGTCTGCCGCAGGAAGAAGCGGGCTTGTCCCCGCTGCCGCGGCTGCTGCTCTGGGAAGCTGCCTTCGGACTTTTCGAGTCATACAGGCGGACATCCGTTTTGTGCCCGCCGATTTTTGTGCCGGAAACCTTCTGGATAATGACATTTTTGTATTTGCTCGGCACTTCGACAAGGCTGTATTCACCATAGCAGTAGATTTTCTGAATCTGCTTGCCCGGGATGCGGGTTGCCTCTGCAATCGCCGCGACGATGTGGTTGGGCGCGACGCGCTGATAGCGTCCGACGCTGAAGCGCAGGCGGACATAGCCCT
>CALYTA010000255.1 GCA_945486175.1 uncultured Clostridia bacterium
AAATTCAGACCATTTATGATCGATCTTTATTTCCCATATCGCAAACAGAATGAGACATACAGCCATGCAGCATCATGGCTCCGCATCTTCTCAGACTGTCCGGGATATGGGATGAAAGATAAATACATTCAGAAAGAGAGAAAAACAGGAGGAAAGTACAATGAAAATGAAGAAACGACTCTTATCGATTGCGCTGGCAGGCGCAATGGCAGCAGGATGCCTCACAGGCTGTGGTTCTTCTGGCGGCGACAGTGCTGCATCGGGATCGGGAACTGGTTCCTCAGGCTCATCCGGTGGCGATTACAACATTGGCGTGATTCTGAAAACCACTTCCGCAGAATATTGGCAGTACGTCCAGGCCGGTGCTGAGGCCTATGGCGAAGAACACGGTATCAATGTTGAAGTAAAGGGCCCGACTTCTGAAACTGCTTATGACGAGCAGCAGAACATGATCGAAACCGATCTGAATTCCGGCGCATATGACGCACTGGTCATCGCTCCGCTTCAGGGCGATCAGGTCGCAACGCTGATCAAGGGCGCTGATATTCCGATTCTGGCAGTCGACACCAACATTGAGGCACCGGAGATCCTTTCTTTCATCGGTACCGGTAATGAGGAAGCTGCAGCACTGGGCGGCAAGACCGCTGTAGAAGCTGCAAAGGAAGCCGGCTGGGAAGAAATCAAGGCAATTGAAATCTGTGGCGTTCAGGGCGACTCCACCAACACAGCACGTTATGAAGGCTACAAGAAGGGCATCAACGAAGCTGGCGGCGAGTTCCTGGAAAACGAAACCCAGTACGCAGATGCAGTAGCAGATAAGGCAGTTACCTGTATGGAAGCTATCATGCAGACTCATCCGGAAGGCATTGCAATCATCTGTGCAAACAACGACGATATGGCAATGGCAGCTGCTCGTGCAGCACAGGGAAACAAGGCGTATGAAAATACGATCTTCCTCGGCTTCAACGGTGACCGTGCAGCATGTGAAGCAATTCTGGCAGGCAACGAGACAATGTCCGTTGTTCAGGACGCTTACGGCATGGGCTACAAGGCAGTAGAAGCAGCAGTAGCAGCACTGAACGGCGAAGAGCTGGAGGCGTTCATCGATTCCGGTACGGGCGTTGTCACCGCTGAGAACGCTCAGGAGCGTCTGGACGAGCTGGATAAGTATCTGAAATAAGGGAATCCCGAAAGAGCAAAATCCATGAACGATATGATGCCCTTATCGGTGTTGTCTACCGATAAGGGCATTCTTCATCTGGACAGAGATACGGTATGCTGTTTTGTGCCGAGAACAGGACAGCGAAAAACAACGCTGTGTGTCTGTTGGAAAACTCTCTCTCGGAGAAATGGGTGAACTGTTAAATGAGTGAGTATATCGTAGAACTGCGGAATTGTACGAAAACATTCCCCGGCGTAGTCGCTCTCGACAAAATGCAGCTCGCGGTCAAGCCGGGTGAAATCCTCGGCCTGATCGGTGAGAACGGCGCAGGCAAGTCGACGCTGATTAAGGTGCTGACCGGCGTCCATCAGCCGGACGAAGGCGAAATTTACGTAAACGGCGATAAGAAAGTTTTCCGCAATCCGAATGAATCCGCAGCGGCAGGCATTGCCTGTGTTTATCAGGAGCTGAACATTGAAAAACTGCTCAGCATCACAGATAATATCTTTATCAATAAGTGGATCAAGGGAAAAAATGGGCTGCTGGACTACAAAACAATGCACAAAAAGGCAAAGGAAGTTATGGCTTCCCTCGGACAGGATGTTGATCCGGAGAAGCCGGCCGGAACCTTTGGCATGGGCGTTCAGCAGATGATCGAAATCGCGAAAGCGGTTCTGATCGACGCAAAAATGATTATTATGGATGAGCCGACCTCCTCGCTCGGCGAGAAAGAGGTAGCTCAGCTTATGAAAACCTGCCGCGAGCTTCGCGACCGCGGTATTGGTATTGTATTTGTATCTCACAAGCTGGAAGAGCTGTTTGAGCTGTGTGACCGTGTCACGGTTATCCGCGACGGCCAGTACATCGACACGCGCGACATCAAGGACTGGAACAACGATTCCCTGATTTCCGCAATGGTCGGCCGTACACTGGATAACCTGTTCCCGAAGGAATTCGGCAAGAAGGGCGAGGTTGCCCTGAAGGTCGAAGGACTGGAGGAAGGCGGCGTGCTGTTCGGCGTCGACTTCGAGGCGTATAACGGCCAGATTCTGGGCTTTGCCGGACTGGTCGGCGCAGGCCGTACCGAGACCATGCGTGCAATCTTCGGCGCAGACCCGATTGACGGCGGCAAGATTTACATTCATGGCAAGGAAGTCCACATCAAGAACCCCAGACAGGCGATCAAGGAAGGCATTGCATTCCTCACTGAGGACCGAAAGGGACAGGGCCTGGTTCTCGCACAGACCATCCGTACCAACCTGATTCTCGCGAACATGAAGGGCTTCCAGTCCGGACTGTTCCTCAATGAGAAGAAGATTGAGGAGAAGGGCGAGGAGAATATCCGGTCTCTTCGCATCAAGACGCCGTCCATTGATGAAATCGTCGGTCAGCTGTCCGGCGGCAACCAGCAGAAGGTTGTCATCGGCAAGTGGGTCAACACAGATGCTGACATCTTTATCTTTGATGAGCCGACCCGTGGTATCGACGTCGGTGCAAAGATCGAAGTTTACAACGTCATGAACCGTCTTGTCAAGGAAGGCAAGTGCGTCATCATGGTTTCGTCTGAAATGCCGGAAATTCTCGGCATGTCTGACCGTGTTGTCGTCATGCGCGGCGGCAGGGTCATGGCAACAGTAGACCGCGACAGCAAACACTTTAACCAGGAAAGCCTGATGAAGGCAGCATGGGGAGGTACGTTAGATGAATAAGAAAAAGAAATCCAATGGTAATTCCATTCTTGGTACATTGCTCGCACTGGTTATCCTGTGCGTCGTTCTGACGATCTGCAG